>JANLUE010000549.1:0-10842 GCA_031363325.1 Gemmataceae bacterium | reverse complement strand
CGAAGAAGCAGCCCATCGCGCTCGCCCCCGATCGACCCAAGGAATCGAACGGCGGCCAGGGCGTGATGCCCGCGAACGCGCCGGTGCCGCCCGTCGAGAAGAAGGAAGAAAAGAAATAGTTCGTTAGCCGCGACGCGCAGCGGAGCGCGTCCGCGAATCGCCCGAAGAAACTGGATTGGTAGTCGGAGTCCTAGGTATTCGGGGCCCTCGGAAAGCGGTTAGCTTGGTTAACCCAATTCGCGGACGCGCTCGGCTAGCGCCTCGCGGCTAACGGGAGGATTTTGTGCGTTGCTTCTTGGCCATCATCGCTTTCGCCCTGTTCGTGGCGCCGGTCGTCCGGGCCGGGGATGGGCTCGCGCCGAATGCCGAGATCGCCAACAACGACCGCCCCCGCATTGACTTCAACCAGAAGCCAGGTGACAAGGTTCCGCTCGACCTGATGTTCATCGACGACGCCGGCAATGAAGTAACGCTCCGCGATTGCATCAACAACAAGCCGACCATCGTGATTATGGCCTATTATGGCTGTCGATTGCTGTGCGGCGAAGTGTTCGGCGGCGTCCTCGACGGCCTGAAGAAGATGCGGACGCTCACCTGTGGCGAAGACTTCAACATGGTCGTGGTGAGCTTCGACCCGAAGGAGAAGCCGGGCCTCGCGCTCGCCAAGAAGCGGGCGTTCGTGAACGAATATGGCCGCAAGGCCGGCGACTGGGGTTGTCGCTTCCTGACCGGCAAGAAGGAAAACATCGACGTCCTCGCCAAGGCGGTCGGATTCGCCTACGAGTGGGACCCGATGTTGAAGGAGTACAACCACCCGAGCGGGATCATGATCGTGACCCCCGAAGGCGTGATCTCCCGGTATTTGGCCGGTATTGAATACCTCGACCGCAACGATTTCAACGGGCAATACACAGCCGACCCTTCGCGCACACTTCGATGGTCTTTGATGGAAGCGGGCAATGGGGAAATTGGAAAAACAACGGACAAGGCGTTCCTGATCTGCTTCGCCTACTCGCCGCACACGGGTAAATATTCATTCAATGTGATGCTCCTCATGCGGGCCGCCGGCGTGCTCACACTGTTGACGATCGCCGCGTTCTACGCCCGTCGCTCGTGGCATCTGCCGGGTGTTCGGGTGATGGTCGTTGGAATCGTGTTGTTCATTGGCGTGGCGATTCCATTCGCCATGTTCACGACGATTTCGCTCGATCCGGAGCAGAAGTGGCAACGGTGGGCTGTCCGCGGGACTCTCCTGGCGGTCGGGACTGGTTTGGTGTTGATTGGCCGAAAGATTTGGAAGTCGGCGCGGAAGTCGGAACCGACGGCCGAACCGGTCGTGAGTGTTTGATCGGCGGAAGGACCGAACGCAAATGATACTGCAAACGTCGATCATGCCGGAACAGGCCTCCGAATTGGCCTGGCACATCGACAACCTGATTTGGTTCATCACGGCCGTCACGGGCGTGGTCGGCCTGGGCGTGTACGCGGCCATGGCGTTCTTCTGCGTCGTCTATCGACGCAAGGACGGCGGCCTCGGGCCGGCGCCGACGCCGCGAATCCTTGGCTCGCACAAACTCGAATTGGCCTGGTCGGTCATTCCGCTGTTCGTTTTCCTCGCGTTCTTCGTCTGGGGCGCGTACGTCTACAACATGGCCCTGCACGCCCCGGCGGATGCCGAGGAGATCTACGTCGTCGGCAAGCAATGGATGTGGAAGGTGCAATACCCGGGCGGGCAGCGCGTCATCCTCGGGCAGAACTCGCTCGCCTACCGCAACGAACTCGACGGCAAAGGCAACTTCGAGGGCGTGATGGTTCTGGCCGTCGGCCGACCGGTCAAGATCATCGGCACGTCCGAGGACGTCATCCACGACTTCGGCATCCCGGCCTTCCGGCAGAAGTTCGACGTCGTCCCCGGCCGGTACACTTCCATGTGGTATGTGCCGACCAAGATTGGCGAATATCAGTTGTTCTGCGATCAGTATTGCGGCACGAACCACTCGCTGATGGTCGGCAAGATTCGCGTCGTCTCCGCCGCGGACTACGAACGCTGGCTGACCGGCGAATGGAAGACGAGTTCGGGCAACGAGACGCTGGACGGTTCGCTCGCCCATCAGGGCCGCAAGCTGTTCCTGAAACTGAATTGCATTCAGTGTCATAACACTCAGAACCCGCGAGCCCCCGTGTTGGAAGAGATCTACAACACCAAACGGCCGCTCAAGGGCGGCGGGGCGACCATCGCCGACGACAACTATCTCCGCGAATCGATTCGCAAGCCACGCGCGAAGGTTCGCGAAGGCTGGGAGGCGATCATGCCTCACTTCGATTCGACCAAGGTGAGCGAAGACGACCTGATCAAAGTGATCGCGTACATCAAGTCGTTGCGGAAGGGCGAGACCCCGGTCCGCAATGAAGACTGGCCGGCCCCGGTGGGAGCCGAGACCGAACCGCCGGCGACCGGAGGGGAGTCCAAGCGATGAGCACCGTCCTCGAACACGAGGCCCCCGCCTCGCACGATCCCCACGAACCGCCGGCCCCGAAGTCCACGTACCTCAACGCGGGCTATAGCGTCTGGTCGTGGCTGTTCACCGTCGATCACAAACGGATCGGCATCCTCTATCTGATCTTCCTGCTGTTGTTCTTCGCCATCGGCGGAACGTTCGCGGGCCTGATCCGAATGAACTTGCTCACGCCGAGCGGGTTGATCCTGGAGAACGACCAGTACAACAAGGTCTTCACCGCGCACGGTGTGATCATGTTGTTCATGTTCCTCATCCCGGCCGTCCCGGGCCTGTTGGGGAACTTCTTCATCCCGATCATGGTCGGGGCGAAGGACATGGCCTTCCCGAAACTGAACCTCGCCTCCTGGTACGTCTGGATGATCGGGGCGGGTTTCGCCATCTGGGCGGTCGCCGCCGGCGGGCTCGATACCGGCTGGACGCTCTATCCGCCGTATAGCACACGATCGTCGCACACCAACGTGGTGCCCGGCGTGTTCGGCGCGTTCGTCATGGGCTTCTCGTCGATCATGACGGGATTGAACATCATTGTGACGATCCACCGGATGCGTTGCCCCGGCCTCACCTGGGGTCGCTTGCCGTTGTTCGCCTGGGCGCTCTATGCGACGAGCCTGATTCAGCTTCTCGCGACACCGGTTCTCGCCATCGCCTTGCTCTTACTGATGGTCGAGAGCGGGTCGAACGCGCTCGGAGCGCCGATCGGCATCTTCGACCCGGCCCTCGATGGCGACCCAGTGCTGTTTCAGCATCTGTTCTGGTTCTATTCGCACCCGGCCGTGTACATCATGATTCTGCCGGGGTTCGGCGTGATCAGCGAAGTGATCACGTGCTTCAGCCGCAAGAACATCTTCGGCTACACGGCCGTCGCGTGGTCGAGCGTGGGCATCGCGGTCGTCGGGTTCCTGCTCTGGGCGCATCACATGTTCCTGGCGGGCATCAGTTACTATGCGGCCCTGTTGTTCTCTCTGCTGAGCATGTTGGTCGCCGTCCCGTCGGCCATCAAGGTGTTCAACTGGGTGGCGACGCTCTATCGCGGCCAGATCAGTTTCCACGCCCCGATGATCTTTGCGCTCGGGTTCATCGTCCTGTTCGTGATCGGCGGGCTCACCGGGTTGTTCCTCGCCACGCTCGGGTCGGACATCCATCTGCACGATACGTACTTCATCGTGGCCCACTTCCACTTTGTGATGGTCGGCGGGATGGTGTTGGCCTTCCTCTGTGGGCTGCACTTCTGGTGGCCCAAGATGACCGGCAAGATCTACAGCGACTACTGGAGCCGGATGGGTGCGATCCTGATCATCGTGGGCTACACGCTGACGTTCACGCCGCAGTTCTGGCTCGGGTATCACGGCATGCCGCGGCGGTATCCGAACTACCCGGAAGAGTTCCAGTTCCTGAACGTGTTGTCGACGGCCGGGTACACGATTCAGCTCGCCGGGTTCCTGCTGATCGCGACGTACCTGGGGCTGTCGCTGTTCTTTGGCAAGCGGGCCGGCCCGAACCCGTGGGGCGCGACCGGGCTGGAATGGCAGATTCAATCGCCGCCCCTGCCGCACAACTTCGCGGCCACGCCGCGCGTCGTGTGTGGGCCGTACGAGTACTCGCTGAACCTGGCCCAGACGGGGGAGAAAGCCGATGTCCGCTAGCGTTGGAGCGCTGAAGCACCACTTCGAGGACATCGAGCAACAGCGCGGGGCCGAGCGCCTCGGCATGTGGATGTTCCTCGCGACCGAGATTCTGTTCTTCGGCGGCGTGTTCCTGGCCTACACCGTCTATCGACTGTGGTACGCCAAGGACTTCGCCGACGTGAGCGGACGGCTCAACGTCCTGGTGGCCGGCATCAATACGGTCTTGCTCGTTGTGAGTAGCCTCACAATGACGCTTGCAATCCGGGCCGCCCAGTTCGGCAATCGCAAGGCATTGTTAGGCTACCTCGGCGTGTCGGCCGCGCTCGGCACCGCGTTCATGTGCTTCAAGGCGTATGAATACAATCAGGACTATCACGAAGGCCTGGTCCCGTTCTGCACGAACTTCGGCAAAGAATTGGTCCCCGATCACGAACATCCGGGCTCGCCGGAGAAGACCCTCAACGATCAATGGGCCGAGAAGGGCATCGCCCCGCATCGCGCTCGCCTGTTCATGACTTTTTACTTCATCATGACGGGCATCCACGGGGTGCACATCATCGTGGGAATCGGCTGCATCCTGTATCTGTGGGTGCGAGCCTACACCGGCTGGCTGACGCCGGACAAGTACACGACCGTCGAAGTGACCAGCTTGTACTGGCACTTGGTCGACGCGATCTGGCTGTTCTTGATGCCCCTGCTGTACCTGGCCGGCCCGCACCATGGACTGCATTTTTAAGAATGACTAACCACCGAGTCACAGAGAACACAGAGATGTCAGTGACGATTGGCGATGTCTGCGTTCATTCAGAGATCTTGAATCAGATGCAATGACTTTGTGGTTGACCGATCGATGATGGATTTGGTTTTCCTCGGTGACCTCTGTGACTCTGTGGTTAGTTTGCATTTTCAGATTCGAATCGGGGAGTTGAAATGTCAGAACACGGCCATTCGCACGGTGCCCCCGACGACCCCACGGCGGGGGCGGACAATCCGGTTTCCGTGTTCCTCGTGTTCCTGGCCGTCCTCACGGGGTCGATCATTACCATTGGCGTGTCGCTCGCGCACGTCGAGGGGTCGATCTACATTCACATGTTGATTTCGACGATCCAGGTCAGCATCGTCGGCTATTACTGGATGCACCTGAAGAAGTCGGACGCGCTCACGTGGCTCGTGGCCGGGTCGGCGTTCTTCTTCATGTTGATCCTGTTCGCCCTCCCGTTGGGCGACTACCTGACGAGGCAGTTTGGGGGTTTGTAGTGCTCGGTCGCTGGGCCAAACGCGTCCGAGGGCCAGCCGTGCTGGCCCTCGTCTGTTTCGGGGTCGGCCTCAGCGCGATCGCGGCCCTTCTGAGCAACGGCTGCGCCGGCGAACCCGAATCGTATCCGGCCACCTATCAATTCTCGCCGCGCCACGACCCGATCGTCGTCGAACTTCCCAAAATCATTCCGACCGAACGCGAACCGAACGGCGAACTCGACGAAGGGATTCGCCGCATTCCGAGTCGCGGCGGCAAGATTGTCGAGCCCGATTCAACGCCGAGTCACATTCGCGACGAACTGAATTCGTATCTGGCGGCGACCTTCGGCACGCCCGCCGCGCCGACCATCTCCGTCGATGGAGAAATTCGCGCACTCGCCGACCAACTCGGCCTGACGGACGAACGCCTCGCGAAGGGCAGCGCCTTGTTCCGGGCGCGCTGTCAGGAATGCCACGGCCCGAACGGCGATGGCCGAGGCCCGACGGCCGCATGGCTCACGCCGAATCCACGCGACTTCCGCCAAGGGGCTTTCAAATTCGCGTCGACGAACGGCTCCGGTCCACGCAAGCCGTCGCGTTCGGATCTGTTCCGCACGCTCACGAACGGACTGTTGACCACGCCGATGCCGAGCTTCGGATTGCGCAGCGAAGAGGATCGCCACCGCCTGATCGACTACGTGATGTTCCTGGCGTTGCGGGGCCGAACCGAGTTCGAGGTTTTGAAGACGGTGCTCGTTCACGGCGAAGACGATCTCGATGGCACCGTGTCCGAACACGCGACGGGCGTCCTGAAGCGGGAATTTCGAGCGTGGCTGAAGGCCCAGGACGACGAGATGCCCGCCGACGTTCCGGAGCTGGCCGACGGCTCGCCCGAACAAACCGAATCCATTCGCCGGGGCCACGCCCTGTTCCTCGACCCAAAGACGGCCGGCTGCGTGACGTGCCACATCGATCACGGCCGCGACGGCAAGCTTCAATACGACACCTGGGGCACGGTCGTCCGCCCCGCGAACCTGACCGAAGTGAAACGCAAAGCCGGCAACGACCCGGCCACCCTGTTCCGCCGCATCCGTGGTGGCGTCGGCCCTTCGAACATGCCGGCGGTCATCGGCCTGAGCGATGCGCAAGCCTGGGACGTCGTGCAATTCCTCCGAGCGTTGCCGTACCCCGACCGACTGCCGGAGGATGTGAAGGCGAAGGTTTATGGGGGAAGGTAGGAGTTGATCGCTTAGTGAAACAGTTGACAATAATGCCAAAAATGGCATAATCACATGAATGGCATCGACGGCGAATTCGACCCCAAGCCCGTGTTCTGGATGGCTTCGAGTCGACGTGACGTACGCGAGTTTCCGAAACAGATTCGGGCGACCGTCGGGCAAGCATTGTTTGACGCGCAACTTGGCGACCGACATCCTTCGACGAAAGTCCTGAAAGGATTCGGGGGCGCTCACATACTCGAGATTGTCGATGACGATTCAAGTGGAACCTATCGGTCAGTTTACACTGTGAAATTTGCTCGGGCCATCTACGTGTTGCACGTGTTTCAGAAGAAGAGCAAAGCGGGAATTCGAACGCCACCCGATGAAATCGCCAAGGTTCGTCGACGACTGGTTCAAGCCGAGAAACACTATGCGGAATGGATCGAAGAACAAGAATGAGATGACGAAGCCAAATCCAATTGAAGTCGAAGCGAGCAGCGGGAACGTGTTCGCCGACCTCGGCCTGCCCGATCCGGACTTGGCGTTGGCGAAGGCGGAACTCGTGAATCGGATTCGCCACTTGATCGACGATCGCCGCTTGACCCAAGCGAAAGCGGCCGAATTGCTCGGCCTCGATCAACCGAAGATCTCAGCCCTGATTCGGGGCCGCGTTTCGGGATACAGTCTCGACCGATTGTTCCGCTTGCTCAACGCCCTCGGTCAGAGCGTCGAAATCCACGTTCGACCGGCGAAAGCTCGACGGCGACTTGATCCAAATCGCCCCGACGGCCGTACCCAAACTCGACGCGTCGATGCGTTACGAGTTTCACTTGTTCCGCGCGGCCCGGTCGGCGATACTAACTCCGCAACCCTCGGAGGCCAGTCGTGAACTCCCTACTCTTCGCCGTGGCCGTTTCGATCTCCGCTCCCGGGTTGAAGGACCCGGCCAAAGGCCCGGAGTTGCTCGGCCGCTGGTCCGCGACGGAACTCATCATTAACGGCAAGAACGATACCCAGAATCTCGGCCTCGAGTACGAGTTCACCAAGGATGGCTCCTGGATCATCTATCGAAATGGCCAAAACATCGGCGGCATCGCCCGCACGTACAAGGTCGACAGCAAAGCGAAGATGCCGACCATCGACCTGTGCGAGGCGGCGGATGGCTCGACGATGCCCGGCATCTTCAAGGTCTCCGGCGATGAGATGACGCTGTCGTTCAATATGTCCAAGGGCAATCGCCCCGCCGACTTCGACGAAACGGCCAACGTCATGAAGTTCGTGTTCAAGAAGGTAAAGGCCAAGGACTGATGCTCCGGCCGGCCGACCCCGCACTGATTCTCGCTCCGATGGAGGGCGTGACCGACGCCCCGATGCGAGCGCTTCAAGGCGAGTGCGGGGCGTTCACGTTCTCGGTCTCCGAGTTCATTCGGATTGCCCACTCCGTTCCATCGGCCAACGCCTTCTATCGCAGCGTCCCGGAACTCCGGGTCGGTGGCCGCACGCCGACCGGCCTGCCCGTTCAAGTGCAATTGCTTGGCGGCGACACGGGTCGACTGGCTCAGGCGGCTGGAGTCGCCGTCGAGGCAGGGGCCTGGGGAATCGATCTGAACTTTGGTTGCCCGGCCCCGACGGTGAATCGCCATGATGGCGGGGCGACGCTTTTGAAGTACCCCCATCGCATCCGCGAAATCGTGGTGGCCGTCCGAGGCGCGGTGCCGAAACATTTGCCCGTCTCGGCCAAGTTGCGGCTCGGTTGGGATGCCGTCGATGCGATCTTTGAAAACGCTGCGATGGCCGCCGAGGGCGGGGCGAGTTGGCTGACCATCCATGCCCGCACGCGAACACAGGGCTACGCGCCGCCCGTCTATTGGCCGTTGATCGGCCAAGTCCGCGCGCAACTGTCGTTGCCCATCGTGGCGAACGGCGACATCCGCACGATCGCCGAATTCCGCCGCTGCCGCGACGAAACGGGTTGCAGGCATTTCATGATCGGCCGAGGCGCGCTGGCCAACCCGAAATTCGCACGCCAGGTCGCCGCCGAACTCGGCCTCGTGCCAGCACACGCCGAATCGACTCGCCCGATCGATTGGCCTACCCAATTGCAACGACTTCAGGCCTGGACTTCGCCGCAAGATCAAGCTCGCCCGGAACTCGCGGTCACCCGCATGAAGCAATGGCTCCGCATCGCGGCCACGTGTGGCGACTTCGCCGAGTTCGACCGCATCAAGCGTGCCCGCACGCCGGATGAGCTGTTTGCCATCCTTCGCGATCGAGCGGAATGTCCTGCAATTAGCGAACGATCTCGAGTCGTTCGGTCTGGCGACTCGGAAACGCCGGCTCCGCTCGATTGCGCGTAAACGAATCAATCAATCGACGATCGTAGCCACTTTCGAGGGAACTCCTTTCGGATAGAATGTTGCCGAAGCATCGGCTCACGCGTCGGCCAGATCCAGGTCCGGGATCACGCCGAAGGCGATCCGCGTCGAGATCGAATCCCCCTTGCCGTGCATGCCGCCGAAGTAGACGGCATGGCGGCCGAATCGATCGTTGGCGGCGTCCATGGCCTTCGACAATTCCTCCAGTCGATCCGTCGGCTCGAACAACGATCTCGATACGTTTCGCGCATGAACGAGGTCGCCGAGCACCATGCCGA
Source organism: Gemmataceae bacterium (assembly GCA_031363325.1). Classification (GTDB taxonomy): domain Bacteria; phylum Planctomycetota; class Planctomycetia; order Gemmatales; family Gemmataceae; genus SIAJ01. The sequence goes on along the minus strand of JANLUE010000549.1, from coordinate 1,589 downwards.
CTTTGAGCAGCGGCCCCGGAGGTCGTTTGTCCCAGAGTGGCGTGAGGTGGCGAATCAACGTGAGCGTGTCCTGGCACGGTTCAATTCGCCGGCCCGTCTTGAACTTGGTCTTGCCCAGGTAGCTCACCGAGACGGTTACGGAACTGGCGTAGTACCCGAGGTGTCGCAGTCGGGCGGCCGCCTTGTGGATCAAGCGAATCAGAATGGCCCGAGCATCGCGGTCGTTGCGCAGGCTCGGTTCGAGGACGCGCGAGTGGCCGACCGACCGTCGCCGCGTGGCCGAACCTGGCACGTCCACGCCACGCAGGCGCTGGTACCACGCACCACCCATCAGTTTGCTGCCCCAAATCTTCGACAATTGCGCGGCGGTCAGTTCGACGAACTGGCGCGTCGTCGAGATGCCCGCCAGCTGGAGGCGCTTCTCCATCTTGGCACCAATGCCCGGAAAGTCGCTCAGCTTCAGGTCCAGCAACTTGCCCGGCAGATCTTCGCGGCGCAGCACGGTCAGGCCGTCGGGCTTCTGCATGTCGGCCGCGACCTTGGCCAGCAACGGGTTCGGGCCAAGTCCGACGGACGACCGCATCCATTCGCCACAACGATCCTGGATCGACCGTTTGACCCGCCGGCCGACCTCGATCGCCTTCTCCAGGCGAAGGTGATCGCCCATCAGGAGGCAGCGCATTTCGTCGACGGAAAGCACGGTTTCCACGGGCAAGACCGACTCGACGGCCGCGACGATCTCGTGATGTTTCTCGATGTACAGTCGGGGTCGCGCCGGTACGACGACGAGGCCGGGACACAGTCGCCGGGCCTCGCCGATCCGCGTGCCAGTTTTGACTCCGAACCTCTTCGCCTCGTAGCTGGCCGCGATGCACGAAGTCGTCTCGGCGTCGACCGGGGCGACGGCCACGGGCCGCCCGCGGAGTTGCGGTTGGAGTTGTTGCTCCACGGACGCGAAATAGGAGTTCATGTCGACGAACAAATACTTGACGGACATGGCGAGACCCCCGGAATCAATCCATCGCCCTTGAAGGATAATTTTGTACACATGTTTGTCAAGCCCGCTTCACGCAGATTTGTTGGACTCGATCCGATTGTGGGTCGAACTTTTTGGTCCGCGAGCGGTGCCGCCGAGACTCGGGCCGATCAGTCGGCTCCGTAACATTTGCTTGACACCCGGCCGCTGGCGCGTCAAACTCATTCCCGCGTGGCATATCTTCAGGACGGTCCACGCCGGAGGGGCCCGCAATGGGCCGGGGCCGATGACACTCTCCAAGTGCTTGAATTGTGGGCTGGAGCAGGACTTCGAAGGTTCGGTGGGCTACTGCGAAGGATGCGGCAAGAAGCTGCCGATCCCGCACATTCGCGGCAAGGACTCGGCGCGGAAACAGTTCCTGGCCGAACGGCGCACGGCCGAGGTCGGAGCGTCGAACGCGTTCGTCACCGTGTTGCTTGCCCTCGGCGGGCTCGCGGGCATCGGGACGATCGTGTTCCTGATCGTGCGCAGCCAGATGTAAACCGATTCGCTTTCGCAACTACCAGGCGAGCCGGGGGGCGTTAGCCCTTCGGGTGAACCCTGAGCGACAAAC
>JANLUE010000542.1:0-3436 GCA_031363325.1 Gemmataceae bacterium | reverse complement strand
ATGAACTTACTTCGCCTTCTTGACGGGTTCGGGAATCACCAGGTCCTTGGCGTCGCGCGGGTGAACGAGGATCGCCAGGACTCGCGCCTTGACCTTGTCGCTTGGGTTGCGCGAGACGGAGTGCAGGGCCATGGCCGGCTCGTAAAAAGTGTCGCCGACCTTCAGTCGTCGTGCCTTCTGGTCCCCGACGGCGAACTCGAACTCGCCTTCGAGCACGTAGCCGAAAATGGGGCCGGGATGTCGATGCGGCATCCCCGCGACTCCCGGGCCGAAGGTGACTTCGAAGGTCGTCGCCCGGGACTTCTTGCCGCCGACTTCTTCGTCGATGTCCACGGCCGAAAGGACTTTGACCTCGGGCCCCTTTTTGTCGTCGTGGCCCTGCTGGGCCAGGGCGAACCCGCCGACGCCAGCGAAGGCCCCAGCCAGGAACACGAATAGGTTGCGCCACATCGGCCACCGCCTCTCGGTTGTTGATGTCGGGAACGAACTGCCTTCAATCTTTCTTCAACTTTGCAATGAGCGCCAGCACCAAACCAAGCAATACGGCCGATGTCAGATACGGCAGCACGTGCGAATAGCCAAACAGCACGTTGCCGACGACCGGCCCCAGGATTCGCGCGAGCGCCGAGAACGACTGATTCACGCCGAGCACTTCGCCCTGACGGTTCGGGTCGCTTCGTTTCGAGATGAGTGCCTGAGCGGAGGGCGTCAGGAAAGCGAAGCCGACCACTCCAAGTGCGAGCGCGCCGAAGAAGCGGGCTTGGCGCAAGTTCGCGTCGGCCGGGGCCATCGCGACGACGGCCAATCCGATCAGGCCGAGGAACATGAACGCCACGCCGAGCCGCATCAAAGCGACTTCGTGATACTTGTTCTTCAGGCGGCGATAGAGGAATCCCTGCGTGAACAGGAGTACGAAGCCGACGTACGCGAACACCCAGAAATTGTCCCGATCGCCGTAGCCAAAGTCTTTCGTGAGCAAGGCGAGCGTCGCTTCGAACTTGGCGAACCCGAACGTCGCGAAGAAGAAAACCAGGACGAGCACGCCGACCGTCGGCGTTCTCAAAGTCGAAGCCATCCCATTGAGGTCGAGCCAGCCACGTCGGGGGGCGGGTTTGCCGGGCCGCATCGTTTCGGGCATCTTCAACAAGCCGACGACAAGCGCGATCGCCGACAGTCCGGCCGCGAAATACCCCGGTAAGGCGGGCTGTTCGGGATAGACGGTCATCGCCAGCCCGGCGAGCAATGGGCCGAACGTGAAGCCGATCCCGAAGGCCGCCCCGATCAGGGCCATGCCGTGCGCCCGTCGTTCGGGCGGCGTGCAGTCGGCGATTACGGCCTGGGCGGTTGCGATTGTCGCCCCCGCGATCCCGGCCCCGATCCGCGACACGAACATCAGAGTGAGCGAGAGGATTGCCGTATCGGCCGGCGTCGCCCCGTTCGGTTCAATCATGCTCGAGGCGTAGCCGAACAGCGCGTACATGACGACGGAACCGCCGAGCCCGAGCATCAGGATCGGCCGTCGGCCCACGCGGTCCGAGACGCGACCCCAGATCGGCGCGAAGATGAACTGCATCAGCGAGAAGACCGAGAGGAGCCCACCGATCACGAGGCCGTGGAGTTGATCCGGCACGCCGGCCGGTACGAGCAGGTCGCTGATGTACCGAGGCATCAACGGGAGCACGATCCCGAAGCCCAGCAGGTCGATGAACACGACCAGGAAGACGGTGAGCAAGGCCCCCTTGGGCGGTGGGGTCTGGTTGGTAGTCGGCGCGGTGTCTGTCATTGAGAGAAGATACCGACCGGGGGCTCAGTTGGCCGGCGCGGTCTGAGCGGCGAGTTTCGACAGGTCGCCGACTCGGTTTCACCCGGTTCGGCCATTCCGTTCAGGTCGGGCCACGATTCCGCGCGGCCGACTTTGACCCGGCCCGATCCGCGACGTAACGTTCAGCAGTCTCGTCACAATCGTTTCGCACGCCTCGTTCGTGGCGAATGTAGGATCGGATGTCCGGGCCCTTACGGTCATTGCCGGCCTCCGGTGGTTCGCACCTCGCGTCCGCGGTCGCGTTCGTACTTTTGTTGTGCCCCGGCGTGTTGGTCGCGGCCTGTGCCACGCCGGCTTCGGGCATCGCAAGATCAATCGGAGCCGGCGTCGCGGTCACCCTTGGGCTCGAAGCGGTCTTCCTGATCTTCCGCATTGGCTCGCTCCGGGCCGCCGCCAGTTGGTTGTTGCCGGCCTTCTATCTCGTCGCCTTCGCCGTTGTGCGGTTCAACGCCCCTTACCTCGATTCGCCGGTCACGCAAGGGGCGCTCGCGATCGCCCTCCTGGTCCCGATCGCCACGTTCGTCCGCCGAGAGTTGATCGAAACGGGCGGCAATGTCCGCCAGGCGAAGCTGTTGATTCGTCAGTTGCTCGCCCGAACGCAGTGGCCCGAGTCGTTCGAAGACTACCGTGGGCTGCCGGAAATCCGGGCGCTTCGCACGGCCATCCGCGACAACCCGGCCCCGATCCTGCCGCTCCTCGCCCATGCCGATGTCCGCATTCAAATCGCGACCTTGACCGCGCTCGAAGGCCAGCCAATCTGGCGGAAGGGTCAGGCCGAAACGGTTGTCCAGCGCGCGAACTACAGCGACGAGCCGGCGGTCCGTTCCGTCGCGATGGCCGCCCTCGCGAACGTTCACAAGGCCCGCCACATCATTTGCTTGCTGCCGTTCTTGCGCGACTCGTCGAGCGACGTTCGCCGGGCGGCGGCCGTCGCGATCTTGTGGGACGCACGCACCCGTTGGCCCGAGGTTCGCAGCGCGATTCGAACCGCCCTCTCCGACCCGCAAGCGGCCCGCGATGGACCGCTCCCATGTAGCGGCCAGTACCCGCAAGCGGCCCTCGACGACTTGGCCGCCTGGTCGGCCGAGTCCGGGGCGATCGGCAAACGTTCGACGCAAACGCTCGTTCGCCATTGCAAGAAGTCGATTCACGACGATGGCTCGCCGGAAGCGTTGGCTCGCGTCACCGAAATGATGACGAACCCGAAAGTGCCGCCGGGGTTGCGCGTCGAGATCGCCCACAAGCTCCAGGAAGCCGACCAGTTCCCGACGGAACTCGCGGCCCGGCTGATCGCTCCGACGCAACCGACGATGCTCCGGGTTCTCGCCGCCGGCGCGCTCTTGGCGCACGACGAAGACGCCCGGGCCATCGAAGTACTCCGCGAGGCGGCCCAGCAACCGAATCGTCAAATCGCATTGGCCGCCGCCGGCTTGATTCAGAAGTATCTCGGCGTGGACATGGGCCTCGCGGTCGGCGGCCAACTCCCGGCCGCGAACACCCGCGAAGCCGCCGAAGTGACTCGCCGCGTCCTGCAATGGTCGTCCGACCCCAGCACACTGTCCGGCAGCGACCTCCCGGAAGCGATCTCGGACTCCGCGTGCGACGTGGCCCATT
>JANLUE010000534.1:0-20470 GCA_031363325.1 Gemmataceae bacterium | reverse complement strand
CACCAATTGTTTCCCACTCGGGCAAGCTGCGACGCGCTCGGCTAGCGCCTCGCGGCTAACCCTTCAATTCGTCCGCCTTATCAACATCGACCGTCGCGTGATTGTTGTAAAAATTTAAGATGATCGCGAGCGCCACGGCTGCCTCGCCGGCGGCTAACACAATCACGAGTAACGCGAACACCTGGCCTTCCAATTGAAACCCCGGCACGTAGCGGGCGCAGGCGACGAAGTTCACGTTGGACGCGTTCAAAACCAACTCCACGCCCATCAAGACGCCGACCGCGTTCCGCTTCGTGGCGATGCACAACAACCCGCAGGCGAACAAGAACGCCCCGAGGCAGAGATACGGCGTCAGGCCGACGTCAGACATGGGCACCGTCCTTCGGTCGACGCTTGGCACGAGCCAGATAAGCCGCCCCGATCAAGACCACGAGGAGATGCACCGAGATTATCTCGAACGGCAACAAATAGATCGTCAAGAAGCCGACGCCGAGCTGGCCGGATCCGGGCAACGGTTCCGATTGACCGACCTTGTCCTCGCCGAGTTGCAGGGAAACAATCACGAGCAATGCGAACAGAATAGCCGCGAGCGTGCCGGCCATCGCCCATTCCTGGGATCGAATGCGAATCTTCAGAAACTGTTGCTGCGCGGTCAGCATCACACCGAAAACGACCAGGACCATCGTCCCGCCGACATAGACAATCAATTGTGTGGCACCAACGAACTCGGCCCCGATCAGAAAGTACAACATCGAGACGCCGACGAGCGTGAACAGCAACCAGACCGCTGCCCGGACGACATTGCGCGCGAACACGACTGCCAAGGCCGACAGCCCAATAGCCGACGCGATCAGGGTGAACAGCACGATATCCAGGGTCATTCCGTAAGTTCCAAATTACTAACTACAGAGTCACAGAGATCACAGAGAGTCGATTCTGAAACGCGGAGTCGTTGATAGTATCCGTCAATACTTAAACCCGCTTGAGATGGAAACCTGGAGTTTCGAAACCTCGCCCCGCGCCACAACGGCGAACCGGCTGCGTAAGCTGCCGGGTCCTTGCTCAAAGGTTCGTTGACCTTTTGATTGAGACTGTTTTCTCTCCGGGAGCAAGGACCCGGCAGCTGACGCAGCCGGTTCGCCGTTGCGGCGCGGGGCGAGGTTCTGAAACTCCAAGTTTTCATCTCAACCGGGCTTAACACAGTTAATTCCATTCTTCGATTTCTTGTACTATTCAGTCATCAAAAAGTGCTTGGCAATCACTCATTAACCCCTCTGTGACTCTGTGGTTAGTCATGTATCTCTAAACCTTCGATCGCATCAGCCCCGTTTGTTCGCCGGCCCAGACGCCGGGCAGTTCGCCGCGCGGCATCGTCAACGGCGAGGTCGCGAGTCGCAGGAAAAGAATCACCAGGAACCCGAGTGAACCAAACGCGCTCAAGTACCGCCAGCCCGCCCCGACCACTGCTGGTACGAACAGCATCCACACGCAAACACCCAGCAGCAAGACACACGAAATCGGCAGGAAGTATTTCAGGCACGTCATCATGACCTGGTCGATTCGCAAGCGCGGCAGCGACCAGCGCATCCACATCATGACCAATATCAAGGTGCAACTTTTCGAGACGAAGACGATCAGGTTGAGGCCATGTCCCAGCCAGCCGAATCGCTCGCTCGCTTCGAACGGCAACACGCCGGTGTGCCAGCCGCCGAGGAACAACAGCACGGCCGCTCCGCTCACCGCGAACATGCTGGCGTATTCGGCCATGAAGAACACCGACCAGCGCAGCCCGCTGTATTCCGTGTGGAAGCCGGCGACGAGTTCGCTCTCGGCCTCGGCCAAGTCGAACGGGGCCCGCTTGCAACTGGCCGTCGCCACGATGAAGAAAATGAAGAACGCCAGGTACGTGAATGGGTCGTGGAACATGTGCCACTCCCAAAAGAAGCCCGTCTGCTGCTTGCCGATCGTATTCAAGTTCAACGTGCCGGCCACGATGACCGGGATCAGCACGCACATCGATCGGGGGACTTCATAACTCACGACCTGGGCCGCTTCGCGAATGCCGCCGAACAGCGACCACTTGCTCCCCGAGGCGTAGCCGGCCAGGATCACGCCGAACACTTCGCTCGACAAAACGGCCAGCACGAAAAACGCCGCCACGTTCAGTTCGTGCCCGACGATGCCATTCCCGAACGGCAGCGAAATAAACGCGACGAACGACGCACAAAAGGCGAGGTAGGGGGCCAGTTTGAACAGAAACTTGTCGGCGACCGCCGGGGCCGTGTCTTCTTTCGTGAGAAGCTTGATCGCGTCGGCGATCATCTGGGGCAAGCCCCAGAAACCGAGTCGCGTTGGGCCGAGCCGATCCTGCATGCGGCCCGAGACTTTGCGTTCGACCCAAACCAGGATGCTGGCCAGCCCGGCCAGAAATGAGACAACGATTACCGCAATGGCTAAAGCCGCGGCAACTGTGTCGAACGGAGAGCGGACGAACGAAAACAGGTCCTTCACGGCGAGCCCGATTCAGCATTGAGCGATCCGGCGGTAGTACTGTATCGGGGCACGGGGGGTCGGCAACGTGCTTCGCGCAAGTCTTGCCGGCCGTTTCGTTCCTCTGACAACGATGGAATCGCCCAGGGGACCGTCCCGATGAACCGTTCGCCAATGCCGCCGCGAATCGCCGACCTGACCGCCGGGCACTTGGGCCGGCTCGACGATGCGGAAGTCCTTGCCAATGCGGCAGATGCGTACGGCGAAGTTCAGCCGCACGAGGTGGCCGTCGGCTTCCGGGCCGAGCCTCGCGTGGCCTGGAACGCCGCCCTGGAGGCCCTGACCGCCTTCGGCCGGCCGACGGTTTCGATTCCCGCCCCGGCGGACTGGGGAAGCCTGGTCGTTCGGCAGGAAGCCGTTGCCGCACTGCCATTTGCGCTCGGAAACTACCCGCAGCGGGTTCGCGACCTCGGTACCCTGTTCCAAACCGCCAATCTTCAGGATTTGCTGCCGAAGTCGATCGAATCGGCACCGGCATCGATGGGCCTGATCAAGTGGGGCACGAAGCACGTCGAGAGCGGCGAGCTGCCGCACGCCCTCGTCGCGTCGGCCAACTATCGGGCCGCCCGCGATTTCGATCGTGCCGCCGAAGTACTCAAGTCGGCCCCCCGTTCGGCCGAGTGGCAGGCGATCGTCGCCAACGAAGAAGCGGCCCTGCTCTGGCATCGCGGCGAATACGTCCAGGCCGATGCGGCCTGGGCGAAACTCCCGGACAGCGTGCCGGTCCGTTTCAACCGCGGCCTGTGTGCCCTGTTCCTCGGCCGCCCGAATGAAGCGAAGGCCCATCTCCAGTCGGCCGTCGCCGGTCTCCCCGAAACGAACGCCTGGCACCACTTGGCGAGCCTGTATCTGACGTTGGCGGGCTTGCGATAAACTGCCTGTCTTTGCATTGAGAATTGGAAACAGAACGCAAGCCTCGTTCGCCGTCGCGGACGAGGCTTGCTTCATTAATTGACCGACGCCAACTCGAAACCCATCGCCGCTTTGACGACCCCATGCGGCATTCGAGCTGAGACGAGTGCGGCGGCACCGACGAACTCGGCGAGGCGTCGATCGACTTCGCTCGGATTCGGCGAGACGAGCACGACTTTGTGGCCGGGCTTCTCCATCAGGAGCTTCCGGCACGTCAGCCAGCCGCTTTCCCGGCCCGGCGGCTCGGCGCAAAGCACGGTGGCCAGAGGGCGAACTTTGCGAACGAGCCGACGCGCGTCGGCATCGATGGGGGCGATATGGACCTCCCAGCCCTGTTGCCGGAACGCGTCCTGAATCGACCGGGCGTGTGGGGCATTGCCGATCGACAGGACCACGCGTGCCGATTTCTCGACGGCGAAAGTTCGCGATTTCGGAGCCAGTACAGGTTGTCGGATCATGGTCGTGTCCTCGCCGTGGGTTCGCGGCCAGCTTACTCCTTGTTCGATCTCACCAGCCCATTCTTGGCCGCGAGAGTCGAAAGAGGGCTCGATCGACCAAGAGGTTCGCACCGGGCGAACGTTTGGCACGACCCGCTCAGTGGCCGCGAAGGAAATCTTCTCACGACCGGGCCGGCCCGTCAAACTCGGTAGCACCTAAGCCGTGTCATTGGCACGATGAATGGGGAGCCCCGGTTCGAGGCCGGTTCCGTTCCTCCGATTCGAGATTTTCGAACTTCCCTTGACATGTAAGTTTTTGTATACTACTTTATTTGAGACTTGTCGGATTGGGAGTCAAGCACGAAACTCAGAGAAAGGGAGCCACAACCGTCGGACTCGTAAGGACTTCCGGCTTCATTTGACCGTAAAAGCCTATTTGCAAAGCACTTCCATCGAAGAGTGTCCCAAAATGTCCACGAATGTCCCAAAAATCAAAAGAAGTTTACTCGCGGCCTACACCGAGTCCGCCAGACGAGCGGTTTCGGTCGAACTTCGGGTTCGATCTGTTTTGGGTTTCGGACACCTTTAAAACAGGGCGGCCGCACTCCAGGGCTCGCGTTCGCTACGCACCTTGTCTTTGCACACCGCATGAGTCAGAATCCCCCCATCCACCAGGGGCGTCTCCCTCCCGACTCCAACCCCCATCCGCTCATGAAGCCCGCCGACCGCGCCGCCGAACTGCGTCAAATCATCGATCGACACAACTTCCTCTATTACGTCGAGGCTTCCCCCGAAGTCTCCGACCGGGAGTTCGATCGATTCCTGGAAGAGTTGCAAAAGATCGAGAAGGCGCACCCGGAACTCGTCACGCCGGACAGCCCGACGCAACGGGTCGGCGGCCAGCCGATCGAGGGGTTTGTCCAGGTCGAACATCGCGTGCCGATGCTTTCGATCGACAACAGTTACAGTGCCGACGATCTGCGCAAGTTCGATGCCGACGTTCGCAAGGGCGTTGCGCCCAAAGACGAAGTCAGCTACACGGTCGAACTGAAGATCGATGGCGTGTCGATCTCGCTCGTCTACGAAAAGGGCCAACTCGTCACGGGGGTGACGCGCGGGCGGGGGGATGTCGGAGACGACGTGACCCACAACGTCCGGACGATCGGCGGCGTGCCGCTCAAGTTGAACACGCCGAAGCCACCTGCTCTGTTCGAGGCTCGTGGCGAAATTTACATGACGCGGGCCGAACTGGTGCGCATCAATCGCGAACGGACTGCCGCCGGTGACAAGGCTTACGAGAACACCCGAAACCTGACGGCCGGCACGCTCAAACTCCTCGACCCGAAGGAATGTCTCAAACGCAAGCTGAGTGTGTTCGCCTATGGCCTCGGCGCGATCGAAGGGCTCGAACTCAAATCGCAAACCGACCTGCTCGCTCACTTGAAGACGTTCGGGTTCCCGGTCAATCCGCACACGAAACTCTGCGCCACAATCGACGAGGTAATCGCCTACTGTGCCGAGTGGGACAAGAAGCGCCACGACCTGCCGTACGACACCGATGGCATGGTCGTGAAGTTGAACGATTTTCGGCAACGGCAACGGCTCGGTTCGACGTCCAAGGTGCCGCGCTGGGCGAAGGCGTTCAAGTTCGAGGCCGAGCAGGCGATCACCAAGATCGGCGCGGTCGAACTGTCGGTCGGCAAGTTCGGCGAACTCACACCGGTCGCGTTGTTCGACCCCCCGGTGCGATTGGCCGGCACGACGGTCGGCCGAGCGAGCATGCACAACGCCTCGTGGGTCGATCAGTACGACGCCCGGATCGGCGACACGGTGGTCGTCGAGAAGAAAGGCGAAATCATCCCCCAGGTCGTGAATGTGATCGTCGATTCGCGGACCGGGAAAGAAAAGAAGATCGCCTGGCCCAAGACGTGCCCGGTCTGCAATGGGCCGGTCGAGAAGTACGAGTCGGCCACGAGTTACGGGTACAACTGCGTGAACGTCGCCGGCTGCCCGGCCCAGGGGGCGCAACGTCTCATCTCGTACGCCCGCCGCGAACGAATGGACATCGAGGGCCTCGGCGACGAGGTCGCGAAGCAACTCGTGGAGTCCGAACTCGTTCGCAACGTCGCCGACCTGTATCGGCTCACGAAGAAGCAATTGCTGACGCTCGAAGGATTCGCCGATCAGAAGGCGCAGAACCTGCTCGATGGCATCGCCAAGAGCAAGGACCGGGGCCTGTCGCGCCTGCTCGCGGGCCTGAGCATCTATTCGATCGGCGAGAGCATGGCCGACTTGCTGACCGACCAGTTCGCGTCGATCGACGACCTGCTGGCCGCGACGGAAGACGAGTTGAGCGGCGTGAAAGGCTTCGGCCCGAAGCGGGCGAAGTTCGTTTACGATTTTCTGCACGGCACCGATGGCAAGAAGCTGATCAAAGAGCTGCGCGACGTTGGCCTGAAGATGACGCAGGACAAACGGGCCGCCCCGGTCGGCGGATTGGTCCTCGCGGGCAAGACCCTGGTCGTGACCGGCACGTTGGCCCGGTACGGCCGCAAGGAAATCGAGGACGTGATCAAGTCGCTTGGCGGCAAGGCGACGGGCAGCGTGTCCAAGAAGACGGACTACGTCGTCGCCGGCGCGGAGGCGGGCAGCAAATTGGACAAGGCCAAGGAGCTTGGCGTGCCGGTCCTGAACGAGGACGAGTTCGATAAATTGATTGGGAAGTGAGGATGAAATCATGTCCGTCGGCACGCTGACACCGCCGCCAACCAGTTCCTCGAATTATCCCCCCGCGCCGCCACGCAGTCAGTTTCGGCTCTGGACGTTGGACGAATATCACCGCATGATCGACGCCGGGATACTGAGTGAGGGCGAGCAAGTCGAACTGTTGGACGGTTGGATTCTGCACAAGCTCGATCGCAACTTGCCGCGCGACGCGGTTTCGCTTTGGCCCAACTGGCCGCCCGTGCGGCGCTTCACGGTCGACGAATATCATCGGATGATTCAGACGGGAATTCTGAAGGAAGGAGAACCGGTCGAACTTCTGGAAGGGTGGGTGATTCGCAAAATGGCCCGCAACACACCGCACGAAGTTTGTTCGGACAAAACGGAAGACGCGATCCGTGACCTGCTCCCCGTCGGCTGGCGGTTGCGAGTGCAAAAGGCGATCCGACTGAGCGATAGCGAGCCGGAGCCGGATTGCGCCATCGTCGAAGGCGGCCCGGATCGATACCTCGCGTCGCATCCGGTGCCGGCCCAGATCGCGTTTGTCGTCGAGATTTCCGACAGCACATTGACCACCGATCAAACGACCAAGTTACGCGCCTACGCGCGCGCGGGAATCGCGACCTACTGGATCGTCAACATTCCCGATCGACAGGTCGAAGTCTACTCGGATCCGACCGGGCCAACGACGGAAGACGAATCGCCATTCTATCGCTCGGAAGCGGTCTACGCGGAAGGCGAGAGTGTGCCGGTGGTGATTGGAGGAACTGATGTTGGGCAGATCGCCGTCGGCGATATATTACCAAGTACGGTGAATCCGAATTGAGGGACGAATGTCCGTCGGCAATCATTCTCTTCCGGCCGTGGTCGCGCCACGTGGCCCGACGGTGCCGGCAATCAAACCGTTCGGGCCGAGCCTCTATCGGTGGTCGGCGAGTAGCCTGCGCAGTCTCGTTTCGGCCGGTATCGTAGTCGATGGGGCGGTCGAACTCGACTCTGGTTTTCTTTTTGATTCGTTGAAGCGATCGGAACCGTTGGCGCCGACGCCACTCATAAAACTCCTGCAAATCGCACATCCCAGCCTCACGCGCGGCGATATTGAGAGTCGGCTCCACCAGTTCACCACGCACGATTACGATCGATTGGCCGAGCTCGGCCTTCTCTCCGAGGACGATTCCGTCGAACTACTCCAAGGCTGGATCGTTCACAAAATGGCCCGCAACTCTCCGCACGACGAGGCCCTCGAAAACCTCGACTACATCATCCGGCCTCTGCTGCCCGCCGGACTTCGCGTTCGGAATCAATCCGCGCTCGTGACGACGGACGGCCAGCCCGAGCCGGACCTCATGGTGTGCACGCCAATCGACCAGCGGCGCGGCCGCAAGCCTACGGGTGCGGACGTGCTTCTCGTCGTCGAAGTCGCGGATACCTCGCTCGACTTGGATCGTCGCGTGAAAGGGCCAATTTTCGCGAAGGCCGGCGTGCCGATCTATTGGATCGTGAACATCCCCGACCGTCGCTTCGAGGTGTTCACCGAGCCGACGGGGCCAACCACGGAGACCGAGGTGCCCCGCTATCGCGCTGAGAAAACACACCGCGAGGGCGAAAGCGTCCCGGTCGCGATTCAAGGCAACGAGGTTGGACAGATCGCGGTCAGTGATGTGTTGCCGAGCGTGGCGAGTACGAATTGAGGAACCAGAATGCCCGTCGGAAGCCTATCTCGACCGACGGTGATCGCGCCTCGTGGCCCACACTCAGCCCGCCTTTCAGCCGCGGCCCAATCTCGTGGAAGCCTCACGATTCCCCACTTGGATACATTTCACGATGCGCTACCGAACACGGGGCTCGTCAGTGTGCTTGTGCTATCGGCGAACGATTCTTGCTCGACGCCGAGCGAGCGCAGGATGCTGAGGTAGAGGTTCGACATCCGCGAATCGTCTTTGCGCCAGTAGGTGCCGTGCTTCAGGCCCAGATTGCCGCCGCCAGCCACGAGGGTCGGCAGGTTGCGGGGGTTGTGGGTCGTGCTCGCGCCGCTGCCGAAGAGGACAATCGTGTTGTCGAGCACGCTGCCGTCGCGATCGCGGTAGTCGGTCAGGCGCTTGAAGAAGTGGGCGATCTGCTCGCTCAGGAAGCGATCGTACTTGGCGAACGCCAGTTGGCCGGCCTTGTCGTTGGCGTGCGACAGATTGTGGTGCGTGCTACCGAGGCCGAGCTTGATTGGGAACGTATCGCTAATGCCCATGCCATCTTCGCGGTTCAGCATGAACACGATCGAACGCGTGATGTCGGCATCGAAGGCGAGCGCCATCAAGTCGAACATCACGCGATAGTATTCGGCGGGCTCGCTCTCGTTCGTGGCGTCGAGCTTCAGGTGCGAATGGTCCTGCTTCTTCAGCGGAACGTCGACCCACTTCTCGGACGCGATCAAACGCGATTCGACTTCGGTGAGCGACGTGAGGTATTGATCCATCCGCTCGCGGTCGGAAGTGCCGAGTTGTTTGCTCAGGGCCTTGGCGTTTTCAGCAACGGCATCAACGAGTTTGATTCGCTTTTGCAAGGCCTCGCGTTCGGCCTGGATCGAAGCCCGGTCGCCGCGGAAAAGGCGATTGAACACGCGACGGGGATTGTTCTCGGCCGGGATGGGCCGACCGTCGAGGCTGTAGGAAATCGTCCCCGTCCGCGACAGGAACCCGGTCCCGGCGTCGATCGACAGCACGAGCGACGGTTGCCGACAGAATTGCTTCGTGTGCAACGCAACGATTTGATCGAGGCCGACCGAGTTGTAGGTGCCGGGCTTCGGGTTGTGCAACGGCGCGCCCGTCAGCCACATGTCGGAACAGACGTGCGGGTCCGCCTTCAGGCCGCTCGGATGTTGCAGCCCGCCGAGGAAGCTGAGTTGCTTGCGATAGGGGGCGAGTGGTTCGGTCGATTTGCCGAAGACGAACTGGCCGTCCTTCGTGGCGGCCGGAAACCAATTCCATTCGCTGATGCCATGGTCCGGGTTCGGCAGGGACATGCCGTTCGCGGTGTAGAGCGCGCAGAACCGGCGTGGGTTCTTGGCGGTGACTTCCTTGCCCATGGCGTCGAGGGCCGGCAAGGCGAGCGAGGCCCCACCGACTCCGAGGAGAAAAGCCCGACGATCGAGTTGGAAGGCGCTCATGCGAGCCTACTTTTCGAGGAACAACTTGCTGGTGACGATGTAGCGGACCACGTCTTTCATTCGGTAGCCGTCCCGCTTCAATCTTAACCCATCTGTGCGCAGGAACTCAAGCTCGTTGTACGCGGGCGCTCGGCCGGTCGCGTACGTCGCCAGATGTTTCAGCACGCTGAACGCAACCTGATCGATCCGGTCGTCGGCGAGATACTTCTGCAACGCGGCGAAGTTGGCGACTTCGGTTTTGTCCGGCAACGTCGAACGAGCATCGACGCGCACGGTCTTGAACAAGCCACCGGCGTCGAACTCTTCGAATGGCACACCCCAGGGGTCGACTTTCGTGTGGCATTGAACGCAACCGGGTTGGTTACGATGGCGCTCCAGGCGCTCGCGGAGCGGGAGCGACTTGGTGTCGTCTTTCAAGGCGGGCACGTTGGGCGGCGGGTCGTCCGGCGGTTCGGCGACGATCTTGCGCGCGAGCCAGGCCCCGCGTTTGACCGGGTTCGACTCGCGGCCATCGGAGAGGCCGGCCAGGATCGCGGGTTGCGTCAGCAGGCCGCCCAGGTCGCGACGATCGTGGCGGATCGGCGCGAACTCGAAGCCACCTTCGGTCTTGTCCGAAAGGCCATAGTACCCGGCGATGACTTCGTTCGCGATCACGAAGTCCGACGCGATCAGGTTGCGCAAGGGCAAGTTGTTCCGCACCAGATGTTGCAGGAACTGTTCCGGTTCGTGTTGCAATTGGCCGCGCGTGTCGCGCGTCAGTTTCGGGAAGCGCTTGCGGTCGGGTTCGAGGACGGCGAACTTGTCGAGCGCCAGCCACTGTGATGCGAACTCGCGGGCGAACCGTGTGAAGCGCGGGTCGGCGATCATGCGCTCGACTTCGGCGTCGAGGCTTTTCGAGAGTTCGCCGGCGGCGGCCAGTCGCAGCGTTGTCGCATCGGGCGGGCCGTTCCACAGGAAGTACGAGAGCTTCGACGCCAGTTCGAATTCGTCGAGTTTCTCCGCGGCCGGCGTCTTGCTGTGTTCGATCAGGAATAGAAACTGCGGCGACGTGAGTACGACCTGGAGTGCGTCCTTGACTCCGTCCCGGAAACTCGCCCCGCCCTGGCGCGACTTCTCGTAGACGGCGACGAGGGCCGCTTCTTCGGCCAGTGTGATCGGCCGACGATACGCTCGGTTCGCGAAGTCGCGAATGACTTTCTTCGCGCTCGCCAGCGAATCATCAACGTCGTCGCCGAAGATGTTCCGGTGCGTCGTGGGCGGCCAGGTATCGTGAAGGGGGCCTTCGAATTCGACCGATTGAATCAGCAACCGTGGCATATCGCGGCCATCGGTGTATTCGCTACGCACGCCGATCTCGCGAAGGCCGGCCAGATAGTTGACGTTGTCTTTCTCGACGTGCGGGTTCGGGAAGTTGGCGATCGACCCTTCGAACACGTAGCGATTGAACTTCTCGCTCGCGACGACTTGCGGAGTATCCACGGGGTTGAGCGCACTCCCGCAATCGCGGCGCAGGCCGAGATGCACGCCGAGTCGCGGCGTGCGTTTCTCGAACGCGATGAATCGTCGGGCGACGTCGTGCTCGACGGCCAGAGGCGTGAACACAACGCGATCGAGTCGCTTGCCACCGACGCTGGTCGTGCTTAGCGGCAACGGCCCGGCCGGCAGTCGCACGGCCAGAAACGCCGGCTGAGTCAGCGTGCCGGTGAACTGTCGCTCGCCGAGGTTGAGCGTCAACTCGGTCGGCTTCTCGGTTGGCGGGACCGCGAATTTTCGGCCCGGCTCGACCAACGCTTGAATCTCCGAATCGTCGAGCGCCCGCCGATAGATTCGGACCTCGTCCAACTCGCCCTGGAACTGTTGCGCATCTTGTATTCGGCCGAGGTAGAGATCGACCTTCGGATTATCGAGATCGGCCGGCCCAATCGTGCCCTTCGCGACCGGGTAGCCATTCACGAAGAGTTGCGTGTCCCCCTTGCGGCGAACGACGGCCGCCACGTGCTGCCACGCATTCGCCCGCAATGTGCCCGGGGGCGACGAGACGCTGCCGTTCGACTTGGCGTCCGGCCCTGCCGTCTCGATGCGCAACACCCCCAGGTTGTTCGGCATGTCCAGATACCAGCCGTGCGTCCAACTGTACTTGCCGAGGCTGACCAGGCCCGCCTGACGAAGTTGCTTGGGTTGAATCCACGCGGACACGGTGAAGTCGCCGACCCCGACGTTCATCGACTCGTGCCGTGGCACCACGACGGCATCACCCGAGCCATCGAGCGCAATCGCTTTGCCAAACGGTGAGTCGACGAACGTCGCGTCGCCGACGAGGCGGCCCGCCAACTCCTTGCGTTCGGGTCGACTGGCGGTAGAGCCATCGAACGGCCACGCGCCGATCAGGTCCTTGTCCAGGCGCGTCGCATCGGGGGCCGTCAACTTCGCGGTCGCGAGTGAATGTACATCAATTTGATAGATACCGGCGCGCGGGATCGCGATCGTTTGCGGCGAATTCAGGTCGCGAGCCGTGATCGATTCGACTGACTCGAGCGCCTTCGTTCCGGGATCGAGCAACAAGCCATCGTCGTATTTGGCGGCCGTCACAGTCACGCGGAAACGGCCTTCGTCCGGCAGCTCCCGGACGGAGATCTTGAAGTTCGCTTTCGGCCCGTAGGTGCTTTCGACCTCGAATTCCTCGGCGCTTGGGATCGCGGGCCGTAACAACAGGCCCGTGGGTATCGTGTCGTAGGCTCGCCCCTTGGGGTAGCCAGCCGTGCCACGCATGCACGCGAACACCGCGTGATAGATGCTGTCGAACTCCCGCCAGCCGCGAACGGTGTCGTTCCCCTGATAGCCTTCGATGAATCGATACTTCGAGCGCATCACAAACGGTTCAAACGCGAACGGCTTGGTGAGCTTCGGTTCGTCGAAGATGAAGTCCGAACTCTTGAGCAACAGGTTCTCCGCACCGATATCGAACTTGTACGCGAGCGGCTTGGGGTTGATCCCTTGACCCAGTCGAACCCGGAAGTTCTGGATCGTCGGCTTCGCCTTCGGATCGACGAGACAATGCGAGAGCGCTTGCTCGGCGATGTCGAAGTAGGCCTCGACCAGCAACGGCGAAAGCTGCAGCGTCTCCTGATTGTTGGTGAAGCCATCGCGCGAGACCGCGTCCGGCGGCAGAATCTCGGCCACGTTGTCGTCGAGTAACAACAATTCGCGGAGCGTGTTGCGATACTGCGCCACGGTGAGCCGGCGAATGCTACCGTTCTTCGGCGTGGGCCGTGCGCGTGCGACCTTGAGCGCTTGCTCCATCCAGGCGACGGCCAACTTGCGTTCGTCGTCAGTTGGTTGCTTGGCCCCCTCGGGGGGCATCGCCTTGCTGGCCAGTTGCTTGAGGGCCGTTTCCCAAATCTTGATCTGGCGGTCGTCGAGCTTCGCATCGAGATGATCGACCCGAACCCCGCTCGTCATCTTGTCCGCGTTGTGACACTTGACGCAATGTTTCTGCAAGAACGGCTTCAACTGTTCGTCGAACGATTTCTCGAGCGCGTCGCCGGCATGGGCCGATGCGGCACACAGCAAGATCGCGACTGGGAAGAATCGATTCATGCGAACGACGAAGATAAAATGCGTGCCGGCAGGTTGCAGTGACTGTACGGGATCGAGGCGAGTGTGTCCTCTCGCAATCACGACGCCACCTTCCGACAGCTTACTTCTTCGCGGCATTCATGAGGTTTTTTTCAAGGAATTCTTCCACGATCTTCCGTAAATCGCTTTCTCGAAACGCGTGCCGTCGCCATGGCCAGGTGGCCGCCCCCCGACCCAATCGAGCCACAACTTTAACAAATCCGGCTGGATTTTCCCAAAACCCCCTGGTATGCCGGCCCCGATTCTTTCGAGGGCCTCCGCATGCGCGCCGCCAGTCTCCTGCTTTGCCTTGCCGCCTCATCTTTCGCTGCGGACGTTCCGCACTTCGGCGACGCCACCCTTCGCGCCGTGCAATTCGTCGATGAAAACGAAGGCTGGGCGGCCGGGGACGATGGGGTCGTTTGGCACACGATCGATTCCGGCAAGACCTGGGAGCGCCAGTCGACCGGCGTGCGCGCGTCGCTGCGCTCGATCCAGTTCATCACGCCGTATGCGGGCTGGATTGCCGGGCGAATCGAACTGCCGGGCGGTGGGTCGTCGGGGGTGGTGCTTGGCACGACGGACGGGGGCTTGAAGTGGAGGGTGCTTTCGTCGAACAGCGTGCCGGGCTTGAACGCGATCAAGTTCTTCGGCGATCGCGACGGGATCGCGGCCGGCGACGGAAGTGAAGCGTTCCCGAGCGGCCTGTTCGCAACGGTCGATGGCGGGCGAACCTGGAAGGCGATCCCCGGACTGCGCAACCCGACGTGGCTGGCCGCCGACTTCAGCGACCCCGAGACGGGCGTCGTGGCCGGAGCTTGGAACCGCATCGCCCCGGTCCGCGACCGCACGCTCGGCGTGGCCGATGTCGACTCGCTCGGTGGGCGAAACGTGACAGGCCTCAAGTTGAATGGCGACCGGGCTGTGGCCGTCGGGCAAGGTGGGCTCGTGATGGTCAGCAGCGATACGGCCGGCGTTCGTTGGGGATTCCCCGACCTGAAGTTGCCGAAGGAGCTTCGAGCGGCGATTGACTTCCACGCGGTGGCCGTCCACAAGTCGCACGTGTGGGCCATCGGTCGGCCGGGCTCGATCGTGTTCCATTCGGCCGACCACGGCACCACCTGGGAGAGCTTCAAGACCGGTCAACCGTTGCCGCTTCACGCCGTGAACTTTCTCGACGAGCAACGCGGTTGGGCGGTCGGCGAACTGGGCACGATTCTGAACTCGACGGACGGCGGTCGGACCTGGACGGTGCAGCGGCAGGGGGGAATGCGGTCGGCCGCGTTGTTCGTTCACGCGAACGCCAAGGACGCGCCGCTCGACACGATCGCGGCCCTCGGCGGCGAGGACGGCTACCTGACGGTCGGCCTGAGCGTGACCTGTCCCGACCCGGCGACGCTCGCCCGGCGCTATGAGACGTACGCCGAACGCCTGGCCGCCGCCATGAAAGCGGCCGATCCGCTCCGAGCGTCCGACCCGGCTCGGCTGGCCCAGGCGCTTCGATTAACGGGCGGCGCGGTCGGCGAGGCGCTCTGGCAGTTCCCGGTTGCGGGCTTTCAGGACGCCCAGGACGCATCAACGCTTCTGGATGCGTGGGAGAAAAAGCACGGCGAGAAGGCCTCCGGCACGATGCTTCGGCAACTCGTGCTCGCCCTGCGAATCTGGCGACCCGATGTGGTGATCGCCGATCGGCCCACCGACGAGACGGCCCGCACCGTGACGACCGTCCTGCGTCGTGCGTTTGAAGTGGCCGCCGATCCGACCGCGTTCCCGGAGCAGATCGAGACGCTTGGCCTCGCTCCTTGGGCCGGCCGGAAGTTGTTCGTCGGCCTGGACAAGGTCGACCCGACCGCGATCAAGGCCGATGTAATTGGCCCGTTGCCACGCCTCGGTGAATCGGCCCGCGAACACGCGGCCGCCGGGTTCCGCCTGTGGGACGCGCCCGCTTCGACGCCCGGCTACCGACTCATCGCCACACGCTTGACCGACACGGCGGGACAGACGGGCTTCTTCGATGGCATCTCGCTCGCCCCCGGCGGGGCCGCCCGCCGCGAACTGCCCGTGCTCACCGAGAAGGACGAAGCCTATCGCGCTGAATTACTGAAAGCGCACGAGAAGAAACGGAACGTGCAAGCGATCATCGACGGCGTTGCCGGCCCGCTCGCTGGGCCCGATCAGGCACTCGCGCACCTGGGGGAAGCGGTCAAAGACTTGCCGGCGATGGACGCGGGTAAAGCACTCTACACGGCCGCATCGAGCTACGCGGCCGGTGGCCGCTGGGGCTTCGCGCGCGAAGCGTATTTGCTACTGCTCGAAAAGTACCCCGGCCACCCACTGGCAATCGACGCGGCTCGCTGGCTAGTTCGTTTGCAATCGAGCAGCGAGGCTCGCCGACGTTATGAACTCGGCCAATTCGTTGCGACCACGGACCTGAGCTTTGACCTCGTCGATCGCCAATTGCCGAAGCGGCTGATCGAATCGAAGGAAAACTCGAAGGCAATCCTGACGCCGCCGAAAGGCACGGAAGTCATTCAGGCCGGCCATCGGGCAGTCCCCGACGCGGTCATGAACGCACGTCAATGGTACCTGCAAGCCGTCGCACTCGAGAGCCGTTTCGCTGCGTACGGAGATCTCTTCGCCCAAGACGTGCCAACGAACCTGTGCCTGGCGGCTGCCCGTCGGCAACTGGGCCGAGCCGAAGACTCGCGCGATTGGTTCCTGCGCTACATCGGCGAGACGGCGATCCCGGCCGGTGCGCCGACGCCGGCGCGTGGGGCCGACCCGTGGCGCGAATGTGTTCTGCTCGAATCTTGGCTCTTGAATCAGGCCGGCCAGGGGGCACCGAAGCCCGTCGCGGCCTGCAAGAAAGCCGCGACTCGCCCGCACCTCGATGGCAAGCTCGACGATGCCTGTTGGGCCGACGCCGTCCCGCTGCACTTGACCACGATGGCCGGCGAACTTGGTGCCGAGTTCGGTTGCAAGGAAGCGATCGAACATGCCTTCCGCGAGAAAGGCAAGTCGGCTGGTCTGAAAGAGGCCGTCGCCGAAGGCACCCGGGCCGCGTTCGCGTTCGACGACGAATATCTGTACGTTGCCGTCGTGTGCCGACACCCGGCCGGCATGCGCAAGGACAAATTGGAGAAACGCTCGCACGACATGGACCTGCGGTCGCACGATCGCGTGAGCTTGCTGATCGACCTCGACCGCGACTATCAGACGTACTATCAGCTTCAAATCGATCAGCGCGGGGCCGTCGCCGACGATTGCTGGGGCGACAAAACCTGGAACCCGAAATGGTTCGTCGCGGTGAATCCCGACGAAACCGGTTGGACGGCCGAAGTCGCGATCCCGTTGAGCGAACTGACCGGCGACACGATCACGGCCGGCAAACTGTGGGCGATCAACGTGGTGCGCATGGTGCCCGGCAAGGGCGTGCAAGCCTGGAGTGGACCGGCCGGCGTGACGCCCCGCCCCGAAGGAATGGGGCTGTTGACGTTTGTGGGCGAGCGGTGAGGAAAGCCTGGAAGATGCTACAATATCCGGGAGGTTTGATCGCCGCTCTCGATCAGGTTGCCACGATGTTCCTCGCGAAAGATCGACGGTTTGGTGTCGAACAATACGTGTTCACACAGATCGATCCCCGCAAGGACGGATTTGAGGGCGAAGTCACGGACGGGGTCGAGTTGGACTACGAGTCCGGTGACATCTACTCATGGCCCGACGGCGAGGATCGGCCGAACTTAGTGCTCGGCCGCGACCCTGTGAATCCGAAGCATTACAAAGTGTTTAAGTATCCAAAATCTCTTCAGAAATCAGGGTTTGATCGAGTCCATTTCAACGCGCCGCTCATCGCCCACGACTGGTCGGATTATCGAAAACTCTACTATCCCCCACCCGAGCAATACGCGCAGTCGATGACTCAAGATGAGTGGTTCGAATTCCTCGAGGAGGCGGACTCGGCGGCGAAGATTCGCAAGACCTTGAATTCGATTCCCGACCCGGCACCCGGCGCGACCCGGGAGCAAGTGGCCGAATGGATCGCGCGAGGTCAGATGGCGGCCGATGGCGCGATTCAGCGAATCTGGTACCTGAACGCCGGGTCCCCGCCCGACGAAATTCGGCTAATTGCCATCAACGATCGATACCTCGGCGAACCGGAGAAGCTCGAACCGTTCACGTTTTACTCCGAGATCGCTGGCCGTCAGTTCCGGGTGGCCATCGTGGATGCGACGTCGAATCAACTCGAACGGATCCGTGGCGACGCCGAAGCGGGGTTGCCGTCGGATTGGAATTTTGGAGACGCGACCTCTTGGGATCGCCGAGGACGAACTCGGTGAAAGAGGAGCAACGGCTCTTTCTCGTTCAAGCCCGGTCGGCGTATGGAGTGTTTCAGAAACTCTTCGCCGACAAGTCCCTTCATCCATGCCATGCGTTGCACTACTTGCAAATGGCTACGGAGCTACTTGGCAAAGCGGCCGCCTGGAAAACGGGACCGGTCGAGAAATCGCACAAGGCGCTGGTGCCGTTCCTGCGCTCACTCACCGCGAATACGAGGGCTCGCGCGATCCTCGGGTACGAGAACCAACACGAAAACTGGAGTCATCGGCTTCGCAAGCTCATCCCAATCGCGGACGAAGTTCAGAAACTCGCACCCGCTTTGGCCGAAGATGGGCCAAATGCCGAGTATCCTTGGCCATCGAAGAATGCTCCGCCAAATCAAGCTCCTGTCGAGTTTGAATTCCCCGTCTGGAGGAAATTGACCCAATCGAACGGACGAGTGCTCTTGCAGTTCGTTCGCGAACTTTTCGCGGAGGCCGAAAAGTTTATCTGATTCGATCGACAACGTACCGCGCCCGTATCGTCGCGTCACTTCTTCCCACCACCAGGCAATTGTGCCAATCGTACCTTCCATTCCGCCGCACGATCCGGTTTGTTCTCCGATGATCACGTAGCTCCAGGCGACGCATCAAAGGAATCCGCCGAGCCCGGCGTATGGTCAGGCGGGCACGTCGCCCAGAACACTCACTGGACAACTCCCGAGCGCGAACCTCGTCGACGGCCACCTTGTCTCAACCGCACGGAGACGAATCATGCGGGCGGACATGGCGAAAGTGATTGTCGAACGACCTCGGCTCGGCGGCGGCCGACGGGCCAAGGGCTATCGACGCCGACTCGCCCGGTACGGCGAGGACGGCTCGCCCGCGCGCGAAGGGATCAAGGCTCCCTGGGGTAATCAGCGCAAGTCTTTCAACGAACACCTTGGCCCACTTCGCCGTTATCTCGATTCCCAGGTCGGTCGCCCGTGGAACCTCGTCTTCAGTGAAATTTGCGAACGCATCAATCGCAATTCCGTCGTCCAAGATCACGTTCGCGATCACATCGATCAATATGTGAAAACGTGCGTGATTGAGATTGACGGCGTGCCCTGTTCGGGCGAGGGCGGATACACCTATGGCCGGCCGTTGCGCGATCATGCGTGGACTCACTGGTACGTGTGCCCGCGAACCGGTCTGCTCCGAAAATTGCCCAACCACCGACGGCCACGTTGCGGCGTTCCCGAACCGACTCCGCCGATCGAGTTCGTCCGTGTGACGGAAACCGTCCAGTGTCGTCGCATCGATGGCGAATGGTGGCTCGTTGATTTGCGGCCGCTACCGTTCGAGGGCCAGCGCGTGGCTGGCCTCGATCCGATCCTGAATCGCCCGGTCATGCAGATCACCGCCTGTGTGGCCCGCCTGGCCTACGGGGCACCGGTGTATTGCGCGAGCCGTCGCCGGCTCGGCCGCAAGGAACTCCGCCAGTTTCCGATCCCGCGCGAGAAATGGGACTGATCAGCCGACGCTCACCACCTCGCGCTCCAGGCTCCCCAACGTGACCTCGGCCGCTCGGCGCAAACGCTTCACGCCTTCGCGGACCTGGGCGGGTTGGGCGTCGCCGAAGCTCAGGCGGGCTTCGTTCTTCGGCACGTCGCCGGTCTCCGAAACGTGGCCGAACTCGCCGGGGATGTACAACACGCCTTCGGCCAGCGCCGCCTTCAAGAAGGGGCTACCTTCCGAAGTCGGGATCGATTCGGGCAGCGTGAGCCACACGAACATGCCCCCCTTCGGCCGCGTCCAGGAAACCTCCGGCCAGTCGCCGAAGTGTTCTTCGAGGGCCGACACCATCGAATCCCGCTTGGCCCGATAGACGCCGCGCAACACTTCGACGTGCCGGGCGTATTCGCCAGACAACATCAATCGCGTCAGGATGTGTTGCGACAGATTGTTCGACCCGAAGTCGTGGTTCCCCTTCAGTCGAACGAGTGGCTCGACGAGGTCGCGTGGCATCAGGGCGTACCCGGTCTTCAGGCCCGGGGCGCACGGCTTCGAGAACGTGCCGGCGTAGATCACGTGGCGGTTCTCGGGGTCGAAGCTTTTCACGCTCGGAAGTTCATCGCCTTCGTATCGAAGTTCCCGGTAGGCCGCGTCTTCGAGGATCAGGATGCGTTGTCGACGAGCGTACTTGCGAACGATCTCCATCAAGTGTTCACGACGTTCGACGGAGAGCGTCAGTCCGGTCGGGTTCTGGAAATAGTCGACCGTGTAGATCAGCTTGACGCGGTGCAATTCGCCCGCCCGATCGAGGCCCGCGAGCAAGTGCTCGAGTTCGTCCGTTTGCATGCCGTCGTCGTCCATCGGGACGGTCAGTACACGGACGCCGTTGCCGGCCAGCACGCTGTGAAAGACGAAGTACGACGGTGCTTCCGTGATCACGATGTCGCCGGCATCGAGCAGAACTTCGCTGAGCATGTACAGCAACTGCTGCGAGCCGGTCGTGATCATCGTGTCGCGCGGCGTGACCCCGAACTCGGCAACGGTCTTGCCATCGAGTGAGGCGACGTGTTTGACGACCGCTTCGATGAGCGGCCGATGACCTTGCGTGGTGCCGTATTGCAGGGCGGCGCGGGCACTGGCCGGGTCGGCCATGATCTCGGCGACGGCCTGGGCAACCTCGGCGGCCGGCAGCGAAAGCCCGTCGACGAACCCGGCGGCGAGGCTAATCAACTTCGGATTATCGATGGCCACTTCCATGA
>JANLUE010000527.1:0-2624 GCA_031363325.1 Gemmataceae bacterium | reverse complement strand
GTAAGGCGGACCTCCAGATGCCCGCCCCATCCCCATTGCCCGCGCCACAAGGCCCGACCATGAACGACTCCGTGACCGCACCGATCCCGCTCGAGCCGATTGACCTGGAGCCGATCGCTCTCGAGCCCGTCCCCCAGGACGAGCCGATCCCTCTCGAACCCGTCGCCGAAGAACCCAAGGCGTTCGGCGTCGAGACCGTGACGGCCAACAAGCCATCGGGCGATACCACCGGCGAGCAACCGGCCTTGCCGCCCGCGGCTTTCGAACCCCTCTCGACGACCCCGACCCCGGGGACAGGCAAGCCGAAGCTCATCGTCCTGCGCGGCCAACGCATGGACGCCGTTTACCCGGTCTATGCCGGCAAGAACTACATCGGCCGAACCGACGACAAGCCCGTCGATATCGACCTGGAAGATCAGGAAGCGACCGATCGAATCTGGGCGTCGCGGCAACACGCCGTCATCACCCTGGAGAACGGCCACCTATCGATCGAGGATTTGAACAGCCTCAACGGCACCTTCGTAAACCGCAACCGAGTCCACCCCGGCCAGGTGAAGGAACTCCGCGAGAACGACGTGATTCAGGTCGGGACCGTACACATGAAAGTTGTGATGGGTTGAGCGCGTTCGGAATGCGGGCGGAGCCCACATCTGTCCAGCACGGATTTCAACTCTGGTTGAGATTGAAGCGTCGGTACTAACTCCCTGGCAGAGCAGCGGAGTTGCACTGGGTGACTTTCACGTCGCGTCAAGACCGCTATCCAACAACGCTTTCAAACGATGTCTGAGGCGATCCAACTCCCGTGGGCCGACCTTGCCAACCGGGTCGAGAAAGCGGGGCTCCAACATTTCGTCGGCGTAGTCAACCAACTCCGCAAAGGAGATACGTTTTGACAAGAACGCACGGATCACCGCCAGACTAAAGTAGTACGGCGAATAGAGGAATTCGCCGCTGCATTCGCGAAAGAGTGCCAGAAACCACTCACGTGCACGCTGCAATCGATTGATATGAATGTTCGCTAAGATCAAGAGATGAAAGCAATAAGCGCGGCGGGTGTAGTCGTGTCCCACCGTCTCGGTAGCCTCCAATATTCTCTCGGCAATCTGGACTGCACGATGTGAAGCGACCAGGCCTGCATCATACCGCATTGTTAGTAGCCGAATTCCGCTGTTTGTCAAGCGTTCATTTGCAACGATGTCATTCAGCACACGCCGGGCACTTGTGTTACGGCCCTGCATGCAAAAGGAATGATACAAGAGTTCGCGCAATGAATAGAGATACCATTCGCGTCCCGCCGATCCGTTGTCGAGCGTGGATATTTGCTTGCGGACCCGCTTCCGAAACGCGACAAACTCCGCATTGTCGCCCAAGTCGAAAACTTCGACTCGCAGTGCGTCAATCGCATCGCTATCGGATTGCGAGACGATCAATGAGGCCTCTTCACGAGCGAAATAGATCGAAGCCGGATCGCCAAATGCGGCCGGAATTTCAAACTGAATCATCTGCCCGGCAACACCGGTCGCACCAAATTCGCCGACGACGTTCGCGCGATCGGGACGAATCCCACCGCCTGAATTCGCCCGCCGGGCGAACGGATCACGGTGGGCGGGCCGCCCGTGGATAGGTCCCACACGCTGGCCGAACCGTCCCAGCTTCCCGTCGCGAGCATCGTTCCATCCTGGCTCAACGTCGCCGAACTGAGTCGATCCGTGTGTCCTTCCAGAACGCGCAGGACGAGGCCAGTGCCGATTTCCCAGATGCGAGCGGTGCGGTCCCAACTCGCGGTCAGGACACCACGGCCGTCCGGCGAATACGCCACGGCACCGATCGCGGCTTCGTGGCCCGTGAGTGTTTGCGACGCGAGGCCGGTCGCCAGGTCCCAGATCTTCGCCGACCAGTCCCAACTCCCCGATAGCAACTTGCGGCCGTCCGGGGCGAACGTCAAAGCGCGAATCAGTTTGGAATGGCCCCGGAGGGTCATCCGCTCGGTCAGAGTGTTCGCATCCCAGATCTTGATCGTGGCGTCGCGGCCCCCGGTCGCGAGTAGTTGCCCGTCCGGCGAATAGGCAAGCGAAAGAACTTCGGTGCGGTGGCCGAGGAGTTGCACGCGCTCGGTCCCGGTCGTCACATCCCAGATCTTGACGGCCATGTCCGCCCCGGCGCTCGCCAGGGTTCGGCCATCGCGCGTGAACGCGATCGCGGTCACTTCGCCGTGATGGCCCATTAACGCGTAACGCTCCGTCCCCGTCGAAGGGTCCCAGAGTCGAACCGTTTCGTCGTCGCCCCCGGTCGCGAGCCAACGGCCATCGGTGCTGACGGCCGCACAGGTCGCTTCACGATCGTGGCCGGTCAAAGTCTTCAGCGAACCTTGGGTCGCGACGTTCCAGAACCGAACGACCGAATCGCCGCCGGCCGTGACGAGCGCGAAGCGGCCGCTCGCGAAATACTCCAGCACGCTCGGCACTTCGACCGGTTGCTTGATTGGGACGATTGGCACTTCGGCGGTCGGGGCCGGTTCGTTCCGCGGGATCGGGATCGGGGGTGGCAAAATCGGCCGCTTCTGGATGCCGGTCGATTTCATGCGCGGCTTGGCCGTCGTCGGCGTGGCCCGGACGTTGGGTCGG
>JANLUE010001421.1:0-1572 GCA_031363325.1 Gemmataceae bacterium | reverse complement strand
GCCATCGTTCCGCGCTTCAATTGATCCCGAAGCTCGACTTCAAGCCGCTCCGACACTCGGTCGGCCTGTTCCGGCCGTTCAATGAGCGTCAGATAGACCCAGCCGATCACGGCCCGACAGGCGGACTCGTTGTCGATCGAGTGACAGGGCACGCCCGTCGCCGACTCGAGCCAGACACTCGCCGCCCGATGGGCGAGTTGGAAGCGGAACGCCGCCTCCATCAACGCCAAGTGACCGTCGATCACCTGGTTGATGATCACTTGCTTTTGCTGCAACCCAATCAAGACGGCCCTGGGCACGGCGGGTTCGGCGTTTCGGACGCCTTTCCCCACCGGATACGGATTCGTCGGCACGTGGACCTCGGTTCGACTGTTCCGGTTACGTAAGAACTGACCGATGATTGGGTCATTCTAGCGTAAGGAATGAGCAGATGTCGATCCGATCCCATCGACCATTTTACCGAGCATCCTGAGCGAATCGAACGGCGAGATGAAAGCAAGCGCTGTGCCGCGCCAAGACTGTGGGACAGAATTGACCTAAGTACCTATCTGATAAGTTCTTATTCACATCAGGCAGCTTATGGATGCCGTCGAACGATTCAAGGCCTGCGGTCGAAATTGGCACAGATCGGACGTAACGCACGCACGCCGGTCAAACCGTTCCCTCATTGGACACTTTTTTCCGCGAATCTTCTTGACTTGTGCCTCCGTCATTGGCACGCTTGATAGAGATTGATGCCTACCCCCCAGCCAATCGCGCCGTCCGGACGCGCCTGGCGACTCCCACCCATCCGGGCACAGGACGGCCTCATGCGCAGCTTTTCGCGCATTCGCCCTGGCATGCTGTGCGCTTTGCTCTTGCTTTTGGCCGGCCCGGCCTTGGCGGAGCCGTTGCACGTTCGCATCGATCGAGCGATCGCCGACGGGTTCAAAGATTACTCGAAGCACGCCGCACCGGTCGCGACCGACGCCGAGTTCCTACGCCGAACCTACCTCGATCTCGTCGGCCGAATTCCGCCAGTCGCCGAAGCACGTGCGTTTCTCACCGACACGCAGCCCGACAAACGAGCGAAGCTGATCGATCGCCTGCTCGCGAGCCCCGAACATGCCCGACGCATGGTCGAGTGGTTCGACGTATTCGTCATGGACCGTCGCCGGGACGCCAAGGTTCAACGGCCCGCCTGGGAAGAATTTCTGCGGACCGCGTTCGTCGAGAATCGACCCTACGATCAGCTCGTCCGCGAAGTCTTGTCGGCCGACGGGACCGATCCGAAAACTCGACCCGCCGCCAAGTTCTACCTCGATCGCGACCTCGACCCAACAATCGTGACCCGCGACGTGAGTCGTTTGTTCCTGGGCCGCAACGTTCAATGTGCCCAGTGCCACGATCATCCCCTCGTGGATGACTACAAACAGGAACACTTCTACGGCATCCAGGCGTTCTTCAACCGGGCGTTCCTGTTCCCGAACCCGCAAGATGCGAAGGCCGTCGTCGCCGAAAAGGCGGAGGGCGAAGTCTCGTTCATGAGCGTGTTCGACAAGAGCAAGGCCCAGAAAACGACCGCCCCCCGGA
>JANLUE010000486.1:0-19438 GCA_031363325.1 Gemmataceae bacterium | reverse complement strand
TCCGACTCCGACTCCGACTCGCCACTCGAATACCACTCGACCATATCGGGTCGCTTGCGATTCGCAGCGAAGGATTCGAGGATCTCCAGCGCGTCGTCCGCTGGAACGCTCAGGCCGGATGGATAGCTGTCCGCTTCGCCGGAACTCGACAGGTAGTCGATCTCCTCGCAGTCTTCGAGATCGCCTTCGAACTTCGGGTCAATGGCCAGCGAGCCGGGGTCCGATTTGCTCGCGACGTGGATCAGTGCCGCACGATCGCCGTTGAACATCGCCTTGAGCGAACGGCCCCGAGCGGCATCGAGTCGAACTTCAACGTACTGACTCGCCCGTGCTTTCTTCAACTCGGCGCGGAACAGCTTGAACCAGGCCGCGTCAGGCGGCTTGGCGGGAACTTTGCGATGGACCAGTTGGCAAGTGGCAATGGCGGCTCCATCAAATCAAGCCGTGGTGCGCCAGGTAGCGTTCGGCATCAAGAGCAGCCATGCAGCCCGTGCCGGCGGCCGTGATCGCTTGACGATAGTAATCGTCTGCGACATCGCCGGCCGCGAAGACCCCCTCGACGCTCGTGTACGTTCGGGCGAGCGTCGTCCAGACCACGTAGCCTTTTTCGTTAGTCTTCAACTGGCCGTCGAGAAAGTTCGTGTTCGGCGTATGGCCGATCGCGAGGAACAGGCCGGTCGCGGGGACCTCCTCAACGACGCCCGACTGATTGTTGCGAACTTTCAGCCCGGTCACGCCATTCGCTTCATCGCCGAGAACTTCGTCGAGTTCCGAGTGCCAGTGAATTTCAATCTTCGCGTTGTCCATGGCGCGAGTCTGCATGATCTTGCTGGCCCGCAAGGTGTCGCGGCGAACCAGCAGATGGACCCGGCTCGCGAACTTGGTCAGATAGCCGGCCTCTTCAAGGGCCGAATCGCCTCCGCCGACCACGACCAGCGGCTTGTTCCGGAAGCGCGGCAACGCACCGTCGCAAACGGCGCACGCCGAGACGCCGCGATTCTTGAAGCGATCCTCGCTCGGCAGACCGAGGTAGTTCGCCCGGGCACCGGTCGCGACAATCAGCGTTCGCGCCTGAACCTTGGCGCCGTCGTGAGTCGTCAGTGTGAAGGGCTGCTTCGACAAGTCGACCTTGACGACGTCCTTGGACTCGATGCGCGTGCCGAAGTTCTTCGCCTGTTGTCGCATCAACTCCATGAGTTCCGGGCCGTTGATGCCGTGATTCGGCTGCGGCTTGTTGGTGGAGACCCAATACGGTTGGGCTTCCTCGGGCAGGGCCGTTTTGAGATATTCGCGGGTGTGGCCGGACGGCCAACCGGGAAAGTTTTCCACTTCGGTGGTCAGTGAAAGCTGGCCGAGCGGGATCGTCCCGTTTTGGCGATTTTTTTCGCTCGTGGGGTCGCCCTCGATGACGAGCGGGCCCAAGTTGGCGCGGGCGGCGTAAATCGCGGCGGCCCAACCGGCCGGCCCGCTGCCGATGATCACAACATTTTCGATCGAACTGGACATGATCCCTCTCGTTCCGTTATCGCCGTTCCGTCAGTCCGTTGTAAGAAACCATAAGTCGAACACCACCTCCGCGGAGGCCCAAGCCACGGCGATGCTACGCCTCACCGATCTGCGCGAGATCCTTCGCTACATCCCCCAGTTCCGCGATCGGGCGTTCGTGATCGCGCTCGATGGCGCGGTCGTGGGGGACGAAAACTTCGCCAACCTGATGCTCGACATCACGCTGTTGCGCAGCCTGCGCATCGGTGTGGCGCTGGTTCACGGGGCCGGGCTCCAGGTTCGACAACTCGCCGCCCGCGAAGGCATCCGACTTTCCAATAGCGATGGCACGGGCATCACCGACGCGAACGCGCTGCAAATCAGCGTGACGGCCGCCAACCGGGTCACACACCAACTCCTGCAAGGCCTTGCCGACAACGACCTGCGTGGCGCGAGCGGCAACTTCGTCGTCGCCCATCCGGCCGGCATTCTAGGCGGGGTCGACCATCAGTGGACCGGCAAGGTCGAGCGCGTCGACACCGTCATGCTTCGCTCGATGCTCGATCAGGAAATCATCCCGGTGATTCCGCCGCTCGGCTTCGACGGCGAGGGCCGAACGTTTCGGTTGAACTCGGACGCCGTCGCCGTCGAGATCGCCAAAGCGATCCAGGCGGTGAAGCTGATCTATCTGTCGGCCCACAAACCGCCGCGGCACAACGGCCGAACGCTGCGGACTTTGACGACCGATGAGGCCGCCGGGATTCTGAAAAAGAACAAAGGAGACGTTCAACCGGTCGAAGCCGTTTCCAAACTGGAGAACGCGGTGAAGGGCTCGAAGGCCGGCGTGCCGCGCGTGCACATCATCGATGGCACGATGCCCGAGGGGCTGCTCACGGAGGTCTTCTCGAACGAGGGCGTCGGCACGCTGGTCCACGCCAACGAGTATCAATCGATCCGCCGGGCCCAGAAGAAGGACCTCCGGGCCGTGTTCGCGCTCATTCAACGTGGCGTCGAGGCGGACGAACTTCTCAAGCGCACCCGGGCCGAAGTCGAACGCAACATCGACGACTTCTTCGTCTTCGAAGTCGACAAGAACCCCGTCGCCTGCGGGGCGTTGCACGAGTTCCCGCAACAGAAGAAGGCCGAGGTCGCGAGCATCTACGTGGACCCACGCCACGAGAATCGCGGCATCGGCCTGAAGTTGATCAAGTACGCCGAGGACACGGCCCGCGCGCTCGGCTACGACGTGCTCTATTGCCTCTCGACGCAGGCAATCAACTTTTTCATCCAGAAGGGCGGCTTCCAACTCGGCACGCCCGACGACCTGCCGCCAACTCGCCGCGACGTGTACGACCGCAGCGGCCGAAAGTCGCAGGTGCTGGTGAAAGGACTGTGATCGGGAGTCAGGGGTCAAGAACAATCCCTGATTCGCGACGGTCGTCGATTCGCGCGACATCGAGCGACACCACGCCACGCGAGCCAAGCCCCAAAGACGAACGCGAACGCATACAGGTAGCCACGCGCCCACGGCCGACGCAACGGCAGTTCCCAAACGCGAACGAGGCCCTCGGCGTCGAGCGTCGCGATGAAGCCGCCCTCGCGCGAGATGGCCGCCGATCTGCCTGGGATTTTGCCGAGGACGCGACGTCTTGGCAAATCGAGAACGACGAAAGTGGCTTCATCTTGATTTGGACGATTTGGGATCCGTCGCGCGATGCGGTCGACAAGTTCGGTCGATCGATCGAAGTCCATCTCCATACCGTCGCGACACTTTATTGCAAAGAAGCGTCCATTGCCAATGAGTTGGTCGTGCCGCCCGCTGATGACAATTCTTCGATCGTCGTACAAGTCCCATTCATCAAGGAGCTGGCCAGTTCTCAGACATTGGAGTTGAAGAACGTGAAGCCGAACGTTCGCTACCGCGGAGTAGTCGTTTACCATGCAAGGGTTGAAGAAACAGTAGAAATCAAGCACGCGCTCGGCAGTCTCCGAGTTCCACGTTTGAAAATGGCCAGCGTCCCATCCGCCCCCGCTATGGGTCAACAGTCGATCCCCAGCGGAGTTGAATTCGTAAATACTCGTTCTCGCCAAAACCGTCGCTTCGCAATTCGCTTCGGGCAGATTCCAGATTCGCAAGACATCGTCTTGCCGGTCGGCAGAGACCGCCCGATGTCCGCCCGGCGCGACCGCAACGGACTCCGTCACGCACGGGAGCGTCGCGATTCGTTCGCCGTTCCGCGTACTTTCGATGATCGTTGAATCACCGTCGCGGTCGAAACGTACGAAATTCGGAAGGCCTCGCCGCGCGGTGAACGAAATGTAATTTCCGTCCGTGCTCATTCGGGAGCTTCGCGGAAGAGTTTCGTCGATCTGAGTAGCTGACTCGTCTCGATCAACTTGCGATTGCTCCAGAGTGCTCTGTGATTTGTACTTTCGGAAACGGGCGCGGAGTGCGTCCCACCGGGTTTCATCAAAAAGGAACTCGGCCCCGTCTGGGTGTTCCAACATTCGCTCAAAATCGGACGTGAGTCCGTACCTGGACTTGCAGATCAGGCCTCGCCAGTCGTTTGACTGCCAGTGACGTGGGGTCACATTCTCGCCGGCCCGCACATCCCAGACCGACATGAAATTGACATCGCCTTTGCGTTCGTGGGCACGGACGATTACTCGGTTTCCGTCGTCGGCAACGTGGATGAGTTCGTACCAGTACGTCGGGTCGGTCTCTTCCGGATTCGATCGTTTCGCGATCGCATCCGTCCCGAACAGGAACGCGGCACGCGGCGTCAAGTTCTCGGCCCACACGTACCCGAGCAGCAACGTCGCGGCGACGGCCCACGTCAGCGGGCGTCGCGCGAATCGGACCAAGCGAATGTCGCGAAGTGGGGGCATGAGTAAGTCGAGCCGATGAACGCGCGTTGAACGACCGCAGATACGTCTGACCGGTATCGCTTTCGCACGGACTCGGTGCCGAGTCCATTGAATCAATTCGGTCGTTGTGGCATAATTCGATTGTCCCTGGGAGGTCCGCCGATGTCAATCGAAACGCTCGCGCCAATCGCTTCCACTCCGACGCACGCGCCGGCCGATCCCCGCGACGTGTTCCACGAAATCAGCCCGATGCACCGGGCCGTTAACGCGGATTGGCACTGGCTGAAGTCCGAGTTCGAGGCGGGTCGGCTCGAATCGCTGATGGACAAGTGGGTTGTGGTCTTGGACCGCAGGATTGTCGATAGCGGACCAAATGGTCACGAGATGCGAATGAAAGCGGCGGCGGACTTCAACGTCCACAAGAATCGGATCGTACTCGCCTACGTGGCCCCCGAGTATCTCATCGGTTAAATCGGGGCCTATCCATGCCGCGCGTGCGCCTCGATGTCCGACGAATCACGGCGCATCCGCCGCAATCGTACATCGAGCGAGACGGAAGCGTCCACGCACTGCGCCTATACCAGTTGACCACGCGAATCGAAATCGGGCGAATTTCTCAACGTGGGATGCCCGATCAACGAACAACCGTGTTGGACGCGGTTGTCGATACCGGCGCTCCCTTGAGTAGTTTTCCCCGAAATATCTGGTCCATCTTCGAGCAACAGATTGAATGGCTTGAACTTCACGATGCTGGAACGTCCCCCGTCGGTCCATTCGTCTCGATTGCCGGCCACCGATACCCTTTTCGCCTCGGTCGAATCGTCGTAACGGTTGCCGACTTCGAAGGTCGCCGACTCACGCCCGCACCGATTTTGGCGTTGTTCCTCGACGAACCGCCCGGCGTACGCCCGCCGCCCGTTCTCCTCGGCCTGTCGCGTGGCATTCTCGAAGGTCGACGAATGTGGCTTGGCCCGTCGCTCGACGAGCATGCCGGGCAAAACTGGTGGCTCGAGGACCGTTGAGTGCAATCAGCTCGCCGACGGTTCGATTTGCAAAACGAAGTGTTCTCGGCGACAGAGGCGGAACTCTGTCGCCACACCAATGCAACAACGCTCAAGGTTACTGCGGCGGCACGAAGGGCTTCACCACCAGTGGCGGGGCGTCGGGGTCGACAATCGCGGAGGTCGGGACGATCGCCGGGTCGGCGTCGATGGCCGGCAGGGCCGGGAGCTTGCCGGGAGTGGCTTTGCCCATGTCCGGGTTCTTCTTGTCGGCCCCGCCCATGGGTGGGTCGGCCTTCGGCGCGCCGCCTCCTGGGTTCGCCTTCTCGAGGCCGGGGCCGGCCTTGCCCGTGGATGCGCCCGGCACGTCGATGCTCAGCTTCGCCGGTGGCTTGCCGAGTTCGTCCTGGTCCAGGAACATCAACACGGTCCCGCCGACGAGCGCCAGGAACGAGATGGCCAGGAGGCCGGTGTACGCGTCATTTTTGGGCGGTGCGCCCGCGGTCTTCGCCATTGCCAGGTCCCCCTATCGCCCGGGTGCATTACTGCGACACGCCCGAGAAGCTCGTGATCACCGAATCGTTCTTCTTCAGCTCAACGCCCCGCTTGGACGGCGTGAACTTGCCAACCGCCGTCTTCGGGTTGACGGCCGTCAGGGTCAGATCGCCCTTGTATTCGCTGCCCGTGTAAACCGTCAGCACGTT
This sequence comes from Gemmataceae bacterium, assembly GCA_031363325.1. Classification (GTDB taxonomy): domain Bacteria; phylum Planctomycetota; class Planctomycetia; order Gemmatales; family Gemmataceae; genus SIAJ01. Next base: position 13,380 of record JANLUE010000486.1, on the reverse strand, counting down.
GCCGGTCGAAAGGCCCGAATCGCTGCCGATGTTCACCTGGGCGAGGCCCGAGCCCGTCGTGCTCACTTCGGTGATCGAACCGCGAACGCCCGGCGGGGCCGACTTCGGCGTGCCATCGACGATCGACGTGCCGATCCCGGTGCCAGCGCCACCGCCCAACGTGCCGGTGGTTTCGAGGTCGCGAACTTTGAGCGTCAACTCCTCGAGCGAACGCAACAGGTTTTGATTCTTCTGTTGAAGGTTCTTGGCCTGCTGATCGGCGAACACCCCGATTGATTTCCACTTGTCGAGATCGACCTGGATGGCGACAACCTTGGCCCGCAGCGCGTCCTGCTCGGCCGATAACGTGGTTCGTTCGCCCTTGATCTGGAGCATTTCCTGTTCGAGTCGCTTGGCGTCGTTCAGGGCCGCCTGGGTGCGAGCGATTTGCTCTTCGACCGCTCGCTTGGCCCGGTCGGCCTCGGCCTGAGCGTCGGTGACGGCGAGCTTCTGCGCTTTCAGTTCCTCGATCAAGCTCGACGAACCGGAGTCCTTCTGCTTGAGGTCGTTGTCGTGGGCCGCCTTCTCCGCGAGATACGCGGACTCAGCCCGCTCGGCCTTGATCTTCGCGTCGTCGAACGCGGCCTTCCAGTTCGCTCGAGTCGTGAAGACGACCACGATCAAAGCGCCGGTAATCACGCTGAACAGCAGGTTCAAGAAGACCAGCAGTTTGCCGAACACGGTCATGGCAGATCGCCTCCTGGACCGGCCTTGGCCAGTCCGCCCCCCGCCCGATGTCTTCCCCGAACCCCGAGGGCTATAGCTTTGCCTTCGGGTGTGTCAATCGCGGTTTAGTTCTCCCACTCCAAGTCGGAGGGGAACCAAACCCCTATTCCCCCACGGCCGCCTTGCCGTCCTTCACTTTATCCAGTTCAGCGATACGGGCCGTCATGGCGTCGCGGCGTTTCTTCAGCAGGCCGAAGTCGGCTTCGCGATTGGTCACGAAGTCGCCACTATAGGTCTCTTCAATCGTCGCCTGCTCTTCGATGATCTTCTGTTCGGAGATCAATAGCCTCAAGCCCTTCACGAGCTTCGGGTTGGTCACGCCAACGATCTCGTTCGTCAAGGCGGCGCGAGCGGTGATCGCGTCGGCGTTCAACTTCTGCGAGGCCAGAATGTCCGCGACGAACTGCTTGCTCTTGGTCGTGTAGCCCGCAACGCTATCGAGCGGCACGCCGGGCCGAACTTCAACCGGCGGGCGATTGAACGGGTTCGTAATGTCGAGGTAACCGTTGCGGGCCGTCTGCAGTTGCTGAACCGGTCGCGGCACGTTGACGACGGCCATCTTCTGAGCGTCCCAGGCGGTTCCGTACTCGACCATATACAGTTGGATCGAATAGAACGTTCGCCGCGGGTATCGTTCGCCCTCGAGGTTCTTGATCCGGGCCAGGTTGCCGGACCAGCGAGTGTAGGCCCGATCGGCCGTCGTGCCGAGTTCCTTCACGCGGGCCGCCTGCTTCTCGAAGATGCCTGGCGTGTCCTTCTTGTCGGACGCGGTGGTCCAGGCGATGCGCTGGGTGTAGACCCCGAACGCCCACGCGAGCAGCCCAATGCTGACGGCGCCATGCACGAGAACCAGAACCTTGCCGAGGTTGCCCATCGCCGGATCTCCGCCCGAGACAGTCGTCGGTCACCCGAGGGGCTAACGCCCCCCGGCTCGCCCATTCGCCAGTGGCCAACGCCATCGGCTCGCACTACTTTCCAAGTTCCCGCTTCCGCAGTTCCTGTTCGAGTTGCAGGATCGCCTCCTGGGCGTCCCGCAGTTGTTTCGTGATCGTGAAGTGCCGGGCCTGGGTGTTTTTCAATTTGTCCAGGGCCGTCTTCGCGTCTTCCTGAGCCTTGAGCAGGTCCTTCTTCAAGGCATCGCGCTCGGTTTCCCGTTCGTTCTTCAGGCGAACGTTTTCGGCGGTGATCGCTTGTTGATCCTTTAGCTCGGAGTCCAGGGCTTCGTATCGCGACTGCAGCGACCGGGCCCGTTGTTCGGCGGCCTGATATTGATCGCGGAACGTCGTCTCTTCGTCGGTAATGGCCGAGATCAGCCGATCGCCGGCTTCGGCGTACTCGCTCGCTTGCGCCTCGGCGACGCGCACGTATTCCGGCAGGCCGACGACCACGGCCACTCGCTCGTGCCAGGCCTTGCGGTCGGCGGCGGCGTCCGCGAGGAGGTGCCGGTCCGCGTCAATGTGGTAGAGCAGGTGGGCGATTTTCCGCGTCTTGCCGAGCGTCGAATCTTTGCCCGTCCTGCCTGTCGGCAGGGCCGCGGCCGCGTCGTCGAACTTCAAGTTCAATAGCTCGGTCATCGCCGAATCAACCGTCGTGACCGCGTTGAAGTTCGCGGCCGGCGGATTGATGAGCGTCGCGATCTGGGTCAGGGCGTTCGTCTCGGCGGTTCCGCCGGTCGCCCTGCCAACGGCGTAAGCCGTCAGTGCTCGGGCGGCTGTGTCGGCAGAGGCCTTGTCGGTCAGCGGGCTCGCGGCGGCGTCAGCGATCAAGGTGAACCCGGCCGGGTCGGCCTTGGCCGCGTCCTTCACGGGTTGCTTGCCACCTTCGTTCGGCGTGGTCAACAGGTTCGTGAGCACACGGCGAAGCTCGTCCGCGTCGGTACCCGATGCCCCGTGCGATACTTCGCCAAGCGCGAATCGGCCGATCGCCTTGCGGGCGTTCGTAATCCGCGATTGGCGAGTCGCTTCGTTCGCTTCGGCCTGGGGATCGCCGAGGTCCACGACTTCGGCGAGCGCCTTCAGGGCTTCGACCTGCGACGAGGTTCGAGCCAACAACGCCAGGTCGCGGCGAGCCGCACCCTTTTTGTTGTTGTCGAAATAATCGAGCAGCGCGTTCACGCCGTCGCGTTCGGCCCCGGTCCGTGCAAGGTTGCGAAGATACTTCAGCAAGCCGTCCAGGCGATCGCGACCGCCGTTGACATCGATCCCCGGCAGGCCGGCCATCACCTTGGCCTTGAGCCGAACGACTTCGGAAGTTTGGTCGCCGACCGCCTCGGCACCCAACAACGAGCCACCAGCCGGGACAAGCTGGGTTAGTTGCTTCCGATCGATTTCCGTGAAGATCAGGCCCGGCTTCATCTGATAGGCGAACGCGACGCGCTCGGTGTCCTTCGGAGCCGGCCCGGATTCGACCGGCAGGCCGTCGAGAATGACCTGATTGCGGAACTCGGCCCAGGTGAGTTCCTGGCGGGCCTTGTAGTTTTCGAGCGTGAAGTACGCGAACGCACCGGCGGCCAACAGATTGAAGACGATCAGCACCTTGCCGAGCATACTCATGGCCATCTCCGGTCCGGCGATCCAATCGTGCCGACGCGATCCGTTCCGCGGAACGGCCCAGCGCTAACTCGCCTGGATTTGCTATCTTCTGATTTTGCCCACTTTGCCCGGTCCTGACAAGCGAAACTCCGAGCAGATTCTTAGAAGAGGGCGTTAGCCGCGCGATGGTGGCGTTCGTTCGGGTCGCGCCGATCCCCCGGATTATGTGCTAAGTAAAGATCGGGAGCCCCATTCTACCGAATCCGCCCACGGTTCGCGCCGGACCACGTGTCCACCGGGGTTTGCTACAGCTGCCGGCCCAAACTCGGGGCCGGAAAATTCCGGTGGGACGCCGCCGACAGTCTCGGTAAAATGGCGGGGTCCGCCCGGACCGCCTCGGCCCGCCCAGTTGGGCCAGAGAGAACGAGACGGATGCCGATCGATACCAAGGCCGTCCCGCACCACATTGGGGACTACGACATCCTCGCCAAGATCGCCGAGGGCGGGATGGGCGCGGTCTATAAGGCCCGCCATCGCGTCACGGGCGAAATCGTCGCCGTTAAAATCATCCCCGCGGCCACGGCCAAGAACCCAGTCCTCATCAAACGCTTCGAACAGGAATATCGCACGGCCGCCGCCCTCGATCATCCCAACGTGGTCCGGGCCATCGAATTCTGCGGCACCGCGTCAACGCCGTTCCTCGTCATGGAGTTCGTCGACGGCGAATCGATCGGCCAGCGCGTCGATCGTGAAGGGCCGATGGCCGAGGATCAGGCACTTCGAATCATCGCCCAGGTCTGCCAGGGACTGCATCGTGCGCACAAGCAAAAGATGATCCATCGCGACGTGAAGCCGGACAACATCCTGCTCACGCAAGACGGCGTCGCCAAGCTCACCGACCTCGGGCTGGTCAAGGACGCCGACAACGAAATGAATCTGACCAAGACCGGTCGCGGCCTGGGTACGCCGAACTTCATGGCCCCGGAACAGTTCCGCAACGCCAAGAACGCCGACATTCGCTGCGATATCTATAGCCTCGGGGCCACACTTTACACGATGGTCACCGGCGAGGCCCCCTTCGGTAAGGTCGGGCCGCTCGATTGTTGGATGCGCAAGATTCGCAACGAACTGACCCCGCCCCGCGAACTGAACCCCAACGTTTCGGAACGAGTAAACTGGGCGATCACCCGGGCGATGAGCGGCGACCCGGACATGCGGCCGGGTTCGTGCAAGGAGTTCGTCGAAGACCTGATGGGGGCTTCGCTAAAGGGCCCGCCGAAACCGGGCGACGTGCCGGTCGCGGACCTGTGGTATCTGGTCTATCGCGACGAGGAAGGCGAAAACCACACGGTGAAGGGAACAACCGACGCGATCCGCCGGGCGCTCAAGGAAGGGTTGTTGGGCGACGCCACGAACATTCGGGCGGCGCGCAGCAAGACCGGCCAGTTCGTTGGGCTGAGTGCTTTCCCGGAGTTCCGCGACCTGGTGATTCGCGCCGCCCCGATGCCGACGCAAAGCCCCGGCCCGGCCGGCCAATCGTACCGCCAGACGCCAGCGCAGAGCCAGCGCCACAACACGCCGATCGCCCCGCAAGGCCGGCCGGACCCGGAAGCGGTCGATTACGCGCGGGCCCAGGAACCGGTGAGCTACTACGACCCCACGACCGACTACCGCCCGGCCGGCGAATCCTCGACGCGGCCACTCATTCCAGTTGGCAAAGGCAAGAAGAAGGCCCCCGCGACTCCCGAAGTGCAACACGTTGACTGGCTGCTCTGGGGCGGCGTTTTAGTTGTGGCCCTGGCGACCGCGATCGCGGCCATCTTCATTATCCCGCGGCTGAAGTTCTGATCGGCCGAACGCGCGGCCGGGAAGGGCTGACAGCAATTAGCAGGGGGTTGAGCAAAGCGACACCCCCCTCGAGGGTGAGCGTCGCGTCCCAAAGTCGGGCCGGCGTTTCTCAAATGGTAGCCCGATGCGTAAGCGAGGGTCGGGCAAATTCCGCGATGGCGAGCGTCTTGTTCGCGGACGCGTCGGGTTGCGCGTCGGCCTTCGCCGACCAACGCAGTTCAATGCGCAACCAATGGAATTGGTTGGTAGCTACCCCGTCACGGACACCTCGAAGCGAATGGGCACGCGTCCGAATTGGTCGCGGCTCGTCTTGGCCCCTTCGAGGGCGAGTTGCTTCAAATAGTAACTCGGCGCGATCGCGCGAACGACGACCGTTCCGTCCGCCAAGCCAACCATGAGGCCCGATAACCCACCAAATGTGGCCGCCTGAATGCCGGCCGCGATCGCTTCCTCAATGTTGTGGGGCGAAGAATTCGATTCGATGCTCATCGGGGTGCCTCGCGTGAATCACGGCGGATGAACACCACGCGAGCAAGTCGCAGGCCACTTATTCGGCTACCGGGCCGCGATCGTCGCCTGCAACGGCTTCAAGACATTGGGGATCACATAGTTGTCAATCAAGTCCTGAGCGATTCGCCGTTGGTTCTGGTACGACTCGACGAACGTGGCCGGCGCGCCTTTGCCCCAGGCTTGATTGACCATGAAGTAGACGCTGAGCGGGGCTTCCGGAAACTGTCCGGACTGGACCTGGTAAGTGTTCGTTCGCGATTCGACCCACAGCCGCGCCTGCAGTCGGCACTTCTCGTCGAGGGCCACGACCATCGACGGTTCGTAGTGCAGGAGCTTCGCACCCGTGTGGCCGGCCAACGGCTCGAAGGGGCTCCCGGGGGCGAGCGCGTCCGCGATCACCGCGTCGTGGTTGCCCTGGTACATGAAGTCGAACGAGTAGACCACTTCGAGCGAATCGCAGTTCAGCCCGGTCAGGTCGAGGTGGTAGGGCGCGAGGTCGAGTACGCGTTCGTGTTGGCCGTCGGCATCTTCGATCGTCGGCGGGTTGTTGTAGGCGCTCATCAGACGGCGCGGCTCGAGGGCGACCGATCGTCCGGAGTCTTCTTCGCGATCTTCCTCCAGCACGAATTCTCCCGTCCCGCGACGTTCGAACTCGGTCAACTCCGGAAAGGTTTTCTGAACCGTCTCGAAAAAGTGCAGCACGGTCTCGGACGAATTGGGCAAGTCGACTTTGGTGTTCAAGTAGAGGTAGAGCCCGAATTCGTCGCAGAGCGTGGCGTAAGGGTTCATGGCGGGCCTTTCGATAAGCGGGCACCGGGCACGAAGCGCGTCGGGCCGATGCGCGGGAGAGACATGGTGCCCTCCACTATTGTTCGCGTCCGGGGCCTCAGTTGCAAGTCTGGCCGGCCGACGTTCGCACGCCCGTGCGAGTCGGCGCGGCTCGAAGGCGGCGTTTCCTTTTTTTGGAAATTCCCTGTCACGCGAACATTCCGTCCGTGGGTGAAGTGGTAGACCCCTTCACCTCGCCCACGGGACTTGCTCCATGCGACCCAGCGCACTGTCGCTCGCGCTCCTCACGCTGTTGTCCGCGCCCACCCTGGGCCGGGCCGACACCAACCTGCCGTTCGTCGGCAACCTCAAGCTGACGCTCACTTCGGTCGCCCCGACGGCCGACGGGCACATTCGAATCGACGGCAACCTCGATGGCCTCGCCACGACGCTCGGTCGCTTCACCGGCACGGTCGTCTACATCGTGGACCCCGCGGTCGGCAGCTTCACGGGCTCGGCGATCAAGATCGCCGCGAACGGGGACAAGATTTTCGAGTCGATCGTCGGCCAGTTGTTCCCGGACGGGTCGGGCAGCACCGGCGCGTTCTCCGTCGATGGCGGCACGGGCCGGTTTCGCAACGCGTCCGGCGGCGGGTTTTTCGCCAGCCGATTCACGACGGCCATCAATGCCGACGTTGGCATCGCGGCCGTGATTCGACTCGGCCACTAAACGCATCAACGAATCCACCTATCAGGAGATGACGATGTTTCATCGCAGCAGTCTCGCGCGCGCTCTGGCCGTGGCCATTGTCTTCGCGGCGACCAGTCTGGCGGCCGCCCAACCGAAGCCGTTCTCGGTCATTGGTGCCGGCCTCGTCGAGTACGTTCCGCTGCCGGGCGATCTTTACCACCCGAAGCACTTCGCGATCGGGACAGCCACGACGCTCGGCACCTATTACGGCGAAGGGCGCGTCCAGACCGACCGATTCACCGGCCCCACGACGGGCGAGTTCCACAGCGCCGTACCTTTCGTGTTCGGCAACCTGAAAGGCGACCGCTTGGCCTGCACCTACGGCGACGTGGCCAACGGCGCGGCCCAGCCCGGCCAGGTCGAAATCTTCCCGCAGGACGACGGCCGATTTATCGCCGTCTGGCTGGCCGAATTCGTCCCGGTCCCGGCACTATGCACCGGCAAGTTCAAGGGCGTGAAGGGAAGCTTCATGATGCTCGCCGTCTCCGAGCCGTTCGTCGTCGGCGACACGACGACCCCCGTGGCCTACGCCTGGATCGGCAGCGGCCGGTTCACGTACGCGAAGCCGAAGTGATCTGACGCTCGCAACGATCGCCCACCGAACAGTCCCATCGCCCGCAGAACTCGACCCGCCAGGCGCGCGCCCGGCGGTTTCTCCACACTCGACTGAGCGATCCAGTTCGGATCTTGTTCAACAGGCCCTTGGCGAAAGCGGGGCACTCTTCAGCACCTCCGACACAATGAGCCCCATCTCCGGGAACAGTCGCCCGCAACCGGCGGCGCGCAGGGTCGCTTCGTCGTGCGAGCCCGTCGGCAGGACCCAGGTCTCGACGCCCGCGCGACGGCCCGCTTCGATGTCCACTTCCATGTCGCCAACGTAGAGCGATTGCTCTTTCGATACGCCGAGATTTTCGAGCGCCTTGAGCAGCATCGCCGGGTCGGGCTTGGCGGCGCCGGCTTCTTCCGGTCCGAACACCACCTCGAAATGCTGCGAGATCTCCAGAATATCCAGGCACGCCTGGGTGAATCGCGAAGGCTTGTTGCTGCACACGCCCAGCTTCACGCCCGCTCGCCGCAACGCCACGAGCCCATCGGCCACGCCCGGCAACAGTCGCGTGTGCTCGCGCAAGACCGAGGGGTGATGCTCGCGATACAACCGGGCCGCCACGTCCGGATCGACGCCGGGGAGCACCGTCTCCATGAGTTGCGCGAGCCCGTGGCCCACGAGCCGGCGAACTTGCGCCTCGGCCAACGCCGGTCGGCCGTGGTGTTCGAGAACATGATTGACGCTCGCGGTGATCGCCGCGTAGCTATCGGCCAGGGTGCCATCGAAGTCGAACAGCACGGCCCGGAAGCGCGGCATTCGATACTCCAAATCGGTGTCGTTGTGTTCTACGAGACCCTGGAATTCCACGAACTCGCCGCTGATCCCCGGGTCCGGGGCGATCGTCGTCGGCAACGCGTCGGCCGTCCGTTCGTACAGGGCCCGGTAAATGGGTCGGCCCTCTTTGCGGAATTTTCGCTCGAAGTTCGTCAGGTAGTCCATGTCGTGCTGCGGGTCCGAGGCCGTTGGCGTGGGCAGTGGAACGAACGCCGACCCGAGGTCGCGGACGATTCGGGTCATCACGCCGAAATACAACTCGACATCGGTGGCGATCGACAGTCGCCCGCCCGATCGCAACACGTCGCCGGCCTTGTGGCAGAACTCGGGTGTGAACACACGCCGCTTGCGATGCCGGGCCTTCCACCACGGGTCCGGAAAGTACACGTGCACCGCCTCGACCGACCCGGTGGCGACGCGCTCCTTCAGAATGGCCCGGCCATCGCCGCATGCGACCCGCACGTTTGTCAGGCCTCGGCCAATCGCTCGAATGGCCGCGTAAAACTGGTACTTGCGAACGATCTCGACGCCGAAGAAATTCACGTTGGGGTGCGCCGTCGCCGAGGTGGTCAGGAACAGCCCCTTGCCGAAGCCGATCTCGATCTCGACGGGGTTTTCGTTGCCGAACAAAGTGGGCCAAACGATCGGCGGGGCCGACTCGCCGCGCGGCACGTCCGGCAACATTGCCGGTGCGAGGACTTCGAGGGGAAGTTTCTTGGTGCGCGGCACGGGAACTCAGGCGACAAAGAAACCGCCCGCTCCTTTCGCTGGAAAGGAGCGGGCGGCGCGATTACTGGTTTGAATTCATCTTACAAATCGGTGAACACCGGGGCCGTTCCACGCCACGAGATTGGCGCGACCGCGGCGGCGACTGGAGCGTTCGCGGCGAGCCGGGCCGCATTGTCGCGGGCCGTCTCCGCCAACTTGAGCCGACGGGTCGCGGCGGCCGAGACGGTCGGCTGGATTCGCCGGGCCGCCGTGCGCGTGAAGCCCGTCCCATCCACGGAGCGCGGGCCGCTCGGCGGCAGGTCCATCGAACTGCCACCCGGAGCGCCGGCTGTCCCGGTCACGACCAGCGACCAGGCGGTGAGTTGGCCGCGGTCGAAGAAGGCGAGGTCGGAGACTTCCAGCTTCCAGGTACCCCGAGCGTTCTTGCCGTCCACGCCGGTGAGGGCCACCTCCGGACGATAGGTGTTAGCGAACGGGGCCGAGCCGGCCGAGATCGCCGTCGAAGCTTCGTCGTCGATTGTCGTTGCATTGAAGTTATCGCCGCTGCCACCGCGTCGATTGACGAGTTGAATCCGAGTGTTGTCCGGCGCGATCAGCGTGATCCGTAGGTCGCCATCGTACGTGTGCGTGATCGAGAACTTCACATTCACGTCCGTGATCGTGATGTCCTGATTGATGGTCAGGCTCGACGTGATCGTCGAATTGTCCGGGATCGACTTCGGCACGTCCGTCGAATTGAACGTCTGCGTCGTGGTCGTCGAAACCGTGGCCGACGCGCTGTACTGATCCGCCGTGCCGGCCTGGCCGTTCGTGCCGTTCTGGTTTTGGTCCATCTGGTTGCCGGCCGTGTCCCGAATGTCTGGCCCGACGACGAGCGTGTAGGTGCCGTTCGCCGTCTGGCTCGCGAAGCTCACATCGAACTGCGTATTGCCGGTCCCCGAAACGGCCGACACACCCGTGATCGAGATCCCGCCGCCGGGGCCGGTCAACGTGGCGTCGCCGGTCGTGAAGGTGGCCGGGTCGATGGCTTCATTGAACGTCAAACGAACGCTGCTGATGCTCGACCCGCCCGGCGAGAACGTGCTCGCCGTCACGCGGGCGCCGGCCTTGTCGGTAATGGTCGTCGAGACGGTGTAGGTGTCGCCGGCCTCGCCTGGGGTGCCGTTCGAGTTCTGATCCATCTTGTTGCCGGCCGGATCGGTGATGTCCGGCCCGACCGTCGCCGTGTACGTACCGACGGCCGTCTGGGCGGCGAACGTCACGTCGAACTGCGTGTTGCTCGTCCCGGAGACGGCCGACACGCCCGTGATCGAGATCGCGCCACTGGGCCCGGTCAGTGTCACGTCGCCGGTCGTGAACGACGAGGCCAGCAGGCTTTCGCTGAACGTCAGCCGCAGGCTGCTGATGTTGGTATCGGGAGTCGGGTTAAAGACTCCGGCCGTCACGCGCGGGCCCGTGTTGTCGAGCGTGATCGATGTTGAATACGTGTCGCCCGCTTCGCCGTTTGTCCCGTTCGCGTTCTGGTCCATCTGGTTGTTGGTCGTGTCGCGAACGTCCGGGCCAACGACGGCCGTGTACGTACCATCGGTCGATTGGCTGGCGAACGCGATATCGAACTGCGTGTTGCCGGTCCCGGCAACAGCCGTGACGCCGGTCACCGTTACGGTACCGCCTGGCCTGGTCAGCGCCACGTCGCCCGGCACGAACGTCGCGGGATCGATCGCTTCGCTGAAGGTGACACGCAGGTTGTTGATCGAGCCGGCCGAGGCCCCGCTGAACGCGCTCGACGTAATGCGTGGGCCGGTCACGTCGAGGATCGTCGTCGAGGTCGTGTAGGTGTCGCTCGCTTCGCCGAGCGTGCCGTTCGAGTTCTGGTCCATCTTGTTGCCGGCCGAATCGGTGATGTCCGGCCCAACGACCGCCGTATACGTTCCCGTCCCGGTCTGGGCGGCGAACGTCACGTCGAACTGCGTGTTGCCACTGCCCGAAACGACATCGACGCTACTGATCGTGATTGCCCCACCCGGCCCGGTCAGGGTGGCGTCGCCCGTTGTGAACGAGCCGGTGTTCAGCGCCTCGCTGAACGTGAGTCGGAGGCTGCTGATGTTGACGGTCGGCGTCGGGTTGAAGGCCGATGAAGTAACGCGCGGGCCGGTGTTGTCGAGCGTGATTGAAGTCGTGTAGGTATCGCTGGCCTGACCGTTCGTGCCGTTCTGGTTTTGGTCCATCTGGTTGCCGGCCGTGTCGCGCACGTCCGGGCCAACGACGGCCGTGTACGTTCCGTCGGCGTTCTGGCTGCCGAACGCGATGTCGAATTGCGTGTTGCTCGAACCGGCGACGACCGTCACACCGGTGACCGTGATCGACCCGCCCGGGCCGGTCAGCGCAACGTCGCCGGGCACGAACGTGGCCGGGTCCATCGCTTCGTTGAACGTCACCCGCAGGTTGTTGATCGAGCCCGCGCTTGCTCCGGAGAACGTGCCGGCTGTGATCCGAGCACCCGTGTTGTCGCCGAATGAGTAGCGGATGGCGTTGTTGAGGTTCAGTCGACCGTTCGAGACCATCTTGCCCTGGAAGGCGGCCTTTACATCGACCGTGTTCATGATCGACGTGATGACCTGGCTGTAGGTCCAGGTCGGATGCGCATCCCACACGAGCGCGATCGCACCCGCGACATGCGGCGTAGCCATCGAAGTGCCACTGAGCGTGGCGTAGGAACCGCCAGCGACCGTGTACGTGCTGTAAATGCTCGAGCCGGGGGCGGCCAAATCGACCTTGGTGGCACCGTAGTTCGAGTAACTGGCGAGCCCGTCGGTCCGCGTCGACGCGGCGACCGCGACGACGTTGTCTTGCGGATAGTTCGACGGATAGTTCGCGACCGAATCGTTATTGTCTCCGACTCCGTCCGCGCCTCCGTTTCCAGCGGCGGCCACGAAGATCGAGCCGGCGTTTTTGGCGTTCGTGATCGCCGTATCGAGCGCCGCCGTATTGCCCCCACCGCCCCAACTGTTGTTCGTAATTTTCACGCCCATCGTGACGGCGTAGTTCAAGGCGGCCACCGCGTTGCTCGTCGAACCGCTGCCGTTCGAGCCGAGGAACTTCAAGGGCATGATCTTGACGTTCCAGTTCACCCCGACCACGCCGACCCCATTGTTTCCCACCGCCCCGATCGTCCCGGCCACGTGCGTCCCGTGTCCGTTGTCGTCCATTGGATTGTTGTCGCCGTTTGCGAAGTCCCAACCTCTCGTGTCGTCGATTTTCCCGTTTCCGTCGTTGTCGATTCCGTCGCCGGCCACTTCGCCGGGGTTCGAATAGATGTTCGCCGACAGATCCGGGTGGTTGTAGTCCACGCCCGTGTCGATGATTCCGACGACCATGTTCCCCGAGCCGACGCTCACGTCCCAGGCTTCCGGCGCGTCGATATCGGCATCGACCGTCCCGCTGCTCTGGCCCGTGTTGTTCAAGCCGTACAGGTTGCCGTAGCTCGGGTCGTTCGGCGTCCGATCGATGCTGACCACGTAGTCGGGCTCGGCGAACTGCACGCCGGGCAGGGCTGAATAGGTCGCGACCGCTTGCTCGATCGAAGTTCCGGGTGCGAGCACTACGCTGAACATCCCGAAGCCGATTGGGGTGGCTTGTCGAGCGATCGGCGTGGAGCCGAGTCCGTTATCCGCCCGGACGATAATCCGGTCGGGCAGGAATTCGGCGGTCCCGGTCAGATCGGCCGGGACGGCTCGAGTTTCAAGGGACTGTAATGTGAGTCGACGGTTGCGAGCCTTGCGTGACATGTCCGGTGGTCTCCGGGTAAAAACGATGGGCGGCCGAATTCCGGGAACCCGGAATTCGAACGGCGGTGCGACCTTTTGGGCCGAACCAGGGGGTTGTCAATGGAACTGCGATCGAGCGATAGAAAAGTCGACGGAATCGATACGATCAGACCTGTACACGAGGTTAGAGCTTTCTAACGAGTCTGTCAATTGTAAAAATGGCTGAGTTTGCGGTCTTTTCCATCCACCCGTCTTGAATTGCCCCTCACGCAAGCCGGCCGCACTGCGAATCGCAAACTGTCTCGCGGATGTGTACACGGAACGCCGTCG
>JANLUE010001418.1:0-3021 GCA_031363325.1 Gemmataceae bacterium | reverse complement strand
CGTTCTCCACCCGAGATAGAGTAGAGGGTCGAAGCTACGGACGTCCGTACCCTGCGCGGCGGGCTTGAGAGATTTTAGGCGGTTCTGGCGACTCGGCCCGACAGTCCCCCTGTTCGAATTTGTTGTCGATCACTTCACCGCATGGTCAGGAGACCATTCTCACCGCCCCGCCTCGCGGCAACGCTTTGACCTCCGGCATACGAAAGCTCGAGCCTCAACTCGATGGTCTTGATGTCTTGCGATCGATCCAAAAACTCCCCTTGCCCTCGCCCGCCCGGTTCGCGTATACCCCGCCGCCCGCGTGGAACGGCGCGGGCGCAGGGAGGCCCCGGTGGTCCGACGACTCGCACTCCGGCTCGCGCTCGCCGTGCTCACGGTTGGCGGGTGCGCGCTCGCGGCGGGTTGTCTGTCCGGAAGCCCCACGTACTTCCCCTATCTGTTGCCCGGCGGGCCGGCCGTCCGGACGCACGCCAAGCCGCTCGGGCCGGGGTTCTTCGCGGACTTCGACCCACATGCCCATCGCATCGAGGTTCGCCCCGAGGCCGTCACTGCGCCGGTTCGCGGCACGCAGGTCTTGATCGCAACGGTCTACGATCGCGATGGCCGACCGCGCCGCAAGCGTCGAGTCGAATGGATCGTCGAGGGGCCGGGCACGATCGTCGAAGTCGACGAGAGTGGCTGGCTGCCCGGCCGCGGCATGAAGATCGACAACAAATACGCCTACAGCCATACCGACTATTTCGAACACGTTATCACGCGCGGCAACGACGATCCAAACGATGATTTCGCGATCGGCCCCGGACAAACCTGGTGCGCCATCACGTCGGCCGTCGAAGGACAGACGACCGTGATCGCCTACGCGCCGGAAATCGCGGACTGGGACCACAACAAAGTTTACGTCCGCTTGAACTGGATCGACGGTACCCTGCGCTTCCCACCGCCGGCGAATGCTCGCGCGGGTGGCGATTACACGTTCACGACCAAGATCACGAAGGCCGGCGAGTCGGCGGCCGGCTACCGGATTCGCTATCGCATTCTCGATGGCCCGGCGGCCGCGCTTTCGACGGGCTCGGCGTCCGTCGGTTCGGTCACCGAAGCCGTGACGGCGATCGGCGAAGACGGCCTCGCCCGCGTGCGGATCGCCCAGCCGATGGCGGCGGCCGGCGCCAATCGAATCGCCATCGAGGTCATCAAGCCAAACCCGGACGCGCCCGGTCAATTCACGCTGGTTTCCAAGGGCGAAACGAAGATCACCTGGGAAGCCCCGCAACTTGCCGTCCGGGTGGAAGCCCCGCGTGCGGCCCCGCTCGATCGCGATGTCACGGTGACTTACGCGATCGTGAGTGCCGGTTCGATCAACACCCCGGCCGTCACACTGAACGCCACCGTTCCCGAGGGGCTGGAGCTCGTGAGCGCCGAGCCGCGGGCCATTCAGGATGGCCGCACGTTGATCTGGACGGTGCCGGGCGTGCCGGCCGGCAAACAGGAATCGGTGACGGCCATCTATCGCCCGCTTCGACTTGGCCCGGTGAACCTGACGGCCGACGCTCGGACAGCCGATGGGTTGTCGGCCCGTGGCGTTCAACCATTGCAGATCGCGGAAGCGAAACTCCTGTTGCGTGTCGAAGGCCCCGAGACCGGCGTCGTCGGCGAGTCGTTGGCGTTCCGGGCGACCGTGACGAACGAAGGCGGTAGCCCGGCCGAGCAAGTCCGCATTCGCGCCCGGCTCGACGACGGACTCGAGGCACCGAACAAGACGGACGTGGTCGAACAATCGATTCCATTGCTGGCCTCCGGCGAGACGCGGACGATCGCCCTGCCGATCTCCGCCAAGCGTGGCGGCACGTTCGGCGTGCAAACCTCCGCGTCGGCCGACGGGAACCTGATCGCGTTGCCGCAGGCCAGTTCAGTTCGCATCAAGGACGCTCAACTCTCGGTGACGGCCCACGGCCCTGGTCGCGCCTATGTGGGCCAGGAAGCCAAGTGGGAGTTCGTCGTTCGCAATACCGGCGACGTGGCCCTGGGCGAAGTTTCGGTACGTGTCAACTTGCCTCCAGAAGTACGATTCGTCTCCGCTACGGACGGCGGTCAGCTGGCAAACAAGCAAATCGTCTGGAACCTCGGCTCGGCCCCGGCGCGTCAGGAAAAGACGATTTCCCTGGTGGCCGTCCCCGAACGACTGAGCCAGCGGGCCGTGATCGGGGCCTCGGTCGCTGGTCAGCCGACGGCCAGCGAGGACGGGGCCATTCGCACGGTCTCGCTCGTCAAGCCGTTCGCGGGCACGCCGACCGAACTGCCGGTCGAGATCATCGGCATCCCGGCCCTGCAGATTTCCGTCAAGGACGCGGACGATCCGGTCGGGGTCGGCCAGCAAACCACCTACACGATTCGCGTTCGCAATTCGGGCTCACTGACTGCGGGCGATGTCGTGATTTCCGCGGAAATCCCGGCCCAATTGCGGGCGATCCGTGCGACCGGTCCCGGCAAGGCCGGCACGATCGAGGGGGCACGCGTCACGTTCCCGAAGCTCGATTCGCTCGCTGCGGGTGCCGAAGCGACCTTCGTTGTGGCCGTTGAAGGCCTGGCGCCGGGCGACGCTCGGTTCCGGGCCGAAGTGAAGAGCATGACTCTCCGTCAGCCACTTCGGGCCGAAGAATCGACCCGCGTCCAGGCACGTACGACTCCGTCTGACAATTCGCCCCGGCCATAACCCCCGACCGGCACAGCTTTCCCGACCGGCATGGCCGCCCGGGAAATCGCACGGCCCTCTGGACCTCGCCGAACTTCATCCGTTCTATATCAAGGTGGTTTCGCATTCGCATGACCCACTGCCACCCCACGCGCCGCCATCCCTCGGAGCAATGGACGTCCCCGCTATTATCCTCCCGGCCGAACTCGAACGGGAGATGTGGAAACTCTTCCGGGACTTCTTCGACCTTGCCGAGAAGAAGCGCCGCTGGCGCGTCACGGACGATATCCCCTGGGACGAGTGTAACCCCGGCCTCAAGCCCGTCATCGCCG
>JANLUE010001412.1:0-3872 GCA_031363325.1 Gemmataceae bacterium | reverse complement strand
ACTCGCCGCGTTGATCTGCACGGACGATCGCTATCTGAAGGCCGAGGGGCTTTCGCTCGCGATCACCAAGGGGTGTGTGCCCGTCGATGGCGACACGTTCGACGTGCCGGCGATCATCGAGACGGCGGAGACGCGTTGGCGCACTCACCAATTACCGCCAGCGAAGTTTGGGCATCGCGAAAAGTTCGGCAACGACCCGGCCAAGCATCTCGACTTCTCGGCCGTCACTCACGTGGCGAAGGACAAGCACATCCCGCCCTTCCTGATCCTGCACGTCGCCGGCCATCCCGATACGACCGCCCAGGCGGTACGCCTCGGCAACGCGTTGAAGGCGGCGGGCTTGCCGGCCACGGTCTTCGCGGCGCGTGAGTCCACGCACAGCAAGATCAACACGGAAATCGGCGAGCCCGACGATCCCACGACGAAAGCGCTCTTCGAATTCGTGGGCAACGCACTCAAGAAATGAAACCGTCCACGGGCGTTCATCGGGCTGATGGGGTCGCGATTCCATTTCTCTTGTGACGGCGTAACCTTTTTCGGTTACAGGCGTTAATTCGTTCCGTTCCCGGAAAATCTTGGCCGGTTTCCTTGCGGCCCGACGCTTTGTCATTTATACTGAGCGTCCTGCTCTTGCCTTTCGGCCGACGCCCCTCCACGGACGGACCTGCGCCCGATCGTCTGGCTGGAGAAATGCGCCGGCGCCCCATGTCCGACGCGCGGCTTGGCCCGCTTGATCGCGGTGGGCCGACGATACTCGCTTTCCCGTATTCGCGGCAACGGTCGGTTCACACCTTGAGGCCACCCATGAGCTCGCACGCCTTCGCGCATTGGTTCCGCCGGCCCGTGAAGAAGGTTCCCACACGCCGAACGTTGCGAATCGACTCGCTCGAGGATCGAACCGTTCCGGCCGCGCCTTCACTTTCCGCTGGCGTGCTGTCCATTGATGGAACGGCGGGCAACGACGAACTGTTGATCTTCAAGAGCACCGCGAACCGCATCGTGGTCCGACTGGGCGGCGTGACGCAAGGCGCGCAGAACGGCTATGCCGGCGTGCGCTCGCTTCGAATCGACACGCTCGGCGGCAACGATCAGATCGAGAATCGAACGACCCTGCCGGCCGGCGTGTTCAACTCGGTCGAATTGGTCGACGCCAACAATCTGCCAGTCGGTTTTTCGGTCGAGTACTCCGGCGTTGGCCGCGCGACAATCAAGGGAGGGGCTGGAAACGATTACCTCGAAGCGAGTTCCACGCTCGCCTGCCGAATTGAAGGCGGCGCGGGCGACGATACGATTCGCGTGCTCGGAGCGGGCCCCGTCTCGGGCGGCGGGGTCACCTACATGTACGCCGGCCCCGGAGACGACAACGTTTTCTACGAACGAACCGGGCCGCGAAATGTGACGCCAGTCTTTCTCGGTGGGACTGGCAACGATCTACTCGTGAATCGATCGAACAAGGGGATCAACGCGCGGGGTGAAGACGGGGACGACATCCTGATCGGCGCGGACAACGCGACGACGGGCCACGATACGCTGGCGGGCGGTCGGGGAAACGACTACCTGGATGGCCGGGCCGGCATCGACAAAATCTACGGCGACGAGGAACGAAAATCGAACGTCCCCGATCGTACGGGCGCGGACACGATCCTCGGAGGAGACGGAAACGATCTGATCTACGGCGGAGATGGCAACGATCGAATGGACGGTGGGTTGGGCGTCGATACGGTTGATCGGGCCGATCTGCCCGGCCAGGGAGACGGCCAGGACGCGATCGTCCAGTGGGAGCGTGGGGCCATCGGCGCGAATCGCGACCTGAACGACGTCGTCTGGGAAACCCGCGAATACCCGGTGGGTTCCGTCGTTTTGGCCGGCGATCGGATCACCGTAACCGGCTCGACGAACGGCGACGCGGCCACGATCTCGGAGCGGTTGGGGATCGTCGACTCGACGCGCGTGCTCGCCCCGGTCCTGTTCGGAATCTCGGTGGTGTCCGACGCCCCCGGCACGCCGCGCTCGCTCCGCTACTTCGAGGCCAAGCCCGGCGCGGCCTTCCGGACACTCACGGCCAACCTCCTCGACGGCAACGATTCGTTCACCTCGACCGCTCAATCGTTCGCGGCCACCGTCGATGCCGGGGCCGGCAACGATACGCTCACCGGTTCGGCCGCGTCCGAGACGCTCATCGGCGGGTCCGGCGACGATCTCTACGTTTTCAAATCGATCCCGACCACCGGCCCCGTCCCGACCTCGACTTCGGACACGCTCGAAGAACTGACGAATGGCGGCAACGATACGCTCGATTTCTCGGACCTGACGAGCACCGTTGGTGTCGCGGTCGATTTGACGAGCGATGCGACCCTGGCGGCCCACGCGGGGCGAACCGTATCGACGGTCGCGCCTGGCGAAGCGGGCAATTTTGAAAACGCAATCGGTGGGGCCGGCGACGATTCACTGTTTGGCAACGCGGCGGCGAACTCCCTGGCCGGCGGGGCCGGCGGGGACACGCTGTCCGGTCGCGCGGGCAACGACGCTCTGAGCGGCGGAGTCGGCAACGATCTGCTCGTCGAAATCGGCGATACGGACGTGACCCTTTCGGATGCCACACTGGTCGGCGGCACAGTCCTTGGGACCGATTCGCTCGCCAGCCTCGATCGCGCGGCGATTACCGGCGGGGCGAGCAACAACGCGCTGACCGCGAGTTCCTTCACCGGGCCGGTCACGCTCGTTGGCCTGGCGGGCAACGATTCGCTGACGACCGGCGACAATCAGGACTCGCTCGATGGCGGATCCGGGACCGATACCCTCACGGGCGGGCTCGGCAACGATTCGCTCGTCGGTGGGACCGAAGACGACCGGTACATCTTCGGCACGGCCACGATCGCCGGCGAAACCGATTCGATCGTCGAATCGGCCGGCGGCGGCACCCGCGATCTGCTCGATTTCTCGAGCCTCGCCGCGAGCGACGCGGTCACCGCGGATTTGACGGCCAACGGCACGACGGCCAGTCACACCAATCGAACGATCACATCGACTTCGGCGACCGAGTTCGAAGATGCGATTGGCGGGGCCGGCAACGATTCGCTCACCGGCAACTCGTCCGCGAACAGCCTGATCGGTGGGGCCGGCGCGGATTCGATCGTCGGGGCCGACGGAACGGACACGCTCGCCGGTCAGGCCGGCAACGACACGATTTCCGGTGGGGCCGACGCCGATCAAATCGATGGCGGCTCGGAGAATGACACGATCTCCGGGGACGCCGGGACGGACACGATCATCGGTGGAGTCGGTAATGATTCGCTCACCGGTGGGTCCGAAGCCGATTCGCTGGATGGTGGCTCGGGGCTCGACACGATCTTCGGTCAGGCCGGGAACGACACGCTCATCGGTGGGGCCGACGCGGACTCGCTGGATGGCGGCTCGGAAAACGACACGCTCACCGGCGACGCTGGGGCGGACACGGTCATCGGTGGACTTGGCAACGATTCGCTGACGGGCGGAACGGAAGCCGACTCGCTGGATGGCGGCTCGGGCACCGACACGTTGCTCGGCGAAGCGGGGAACGACACGATCATCGGCGGGGCCGACGCGGATTCACTCGATGGCGGTTCGGAAAACGACACGCTCACGGGCGACGCCGGGACCGATACGCTCGTTGGCGGGCTCGGCAACGATTCGCTGACCGGCGGCACCGAAGCCGACTCGCTCGACGGTGGCTCCGGGACGGACACGTTGCTCGGCGAAGCGGGGAACGACACGTTGGCCGGCGGGGCCGACGCGGACTCGCTTGACGGCGGCTCGGAAAACGACACGCTCACGGGCGACGCCGGCACGGACACGCTCGTGGGCGGACTCGGCAATGATTCGCTGACCGGCGG
>JANLUE010000469.1:0-1464 GCA_031363325.1 Gemmataceae bacterium | reverse complement strand
GCGACCCAGCGTCCCCGAGGTGAAGGGGGCCATCGCGAATCCGATCGACGCATTCATTCTGTCCAAGCTCGAAACCAAGAACCTCGCGCCCGCCGCGCCGGCCGACCGGTTGGCGCTCGTTCGGCGACTGTATTACGACTTACTCGGTCTGCCGCCGACGCCCGAACAGGTCGACGCGTTCGTTTCGGACGCATCGCCAAACGCTTATGCGAAGCTCGTCGATCGGTTGCTCGAGTCGCCGCACTACGGCGAGAAGTGGGGCCGCTTCTGGCTCGACATCGTTCGCTACGGCGAAACGAACGGCTACGAACGCGATGGCCCGAAGCCCTACGTCTGGCGCTACCGCGACTACGTGATCCAGAGCTTCAACACCGACAAGCCGTACGATCAATTTGTCCGCGAACAATTGGCGGGCGATGAAATGCCGGGCTACAACCCGGACGCCATCACCGCGACCGGCTTCTATCGACTCGGCCTCTGGGACGACGAGCCGGCCGACCCGGAGCAGGCCGCGTTCGATGAATTCGACGACATCGTGGCGACGACCGCGCAGACGTTCCTCGGCATGACGATGAACTGCGCCCGCTGTCACGATCACAAGATCGACCCGATTCCGCAGAAGGACTACTATTCGCTGCTCGCGTTCTTCCGCGACATTCGCCGTTATACGAACGATCGCAACGCCCGAACGACCACGACCTTGACGGACATTTCGACTCCGGCCGACCGGGCCAAGTACGAAGGCGAACTCCACGAACGTCAGCAGAAGATTGACGATTTGTCGAAGGCGATGTTGGTCCTCGAAGAAGAGGCGATCAAGAAAATGGACGCGGAAGATCAACGCGCGTCCGAAACGGGCGAGCGACCCAAGATTCTCCGCAAGGTGCCTCAATACCTCGACGCGACCAAGAAGGCCGAGTACGCGAAACTCAAGAAGGAACGAACGGCGCTCGAGGCCAAACCCGACCCGACGGGGAGTTTGGCGCTCTCCGTAAACAATTGCAACGTTCGCCCGCCCCAGACGAACGTAATGATCCGCGGCAACCCACGCGCGCCCGGTCTGGCCGTCGAGCCGGCCTTTCCCGAAGTCCTGGGCAGGCCGGCACCGAAGATCGCCGAGCCCGCCAAGGGGGCCAATACCAGTGGTCGTCGAACCGTGCTGGCCAACTGGATCGCATCGAAAGACAACCCCCTGACGGCACGCGTGATGGTCAATCGCGTCTGGCAGGGGCACTTTGGCCGGGGGCTCGTCGCCAGTTCGAACGACTTCGGCAAGTTCGGGACCGGTGTGACGCACCCGGAGCTTTTGGATTGGCTCGCCAGCGAGTTCATGACCGGCGGCTGGAAGTTGAAATCGCTCCACAAGTTGATTTTGAAATCGCGAACGTATCAGATGTCGGCCGCGATCTCGCCCGAGGCAGTGAAACAAGATCCACCTCGTCGTGAAGAACGTGTCGATCAGGT
>JANLUE010000466.1:0-4114 GCA_031363325.1 Gemmataceae bacterium | reverse complement strand
CGATACAACGGGTGGCGGTGGCAATTTCGTGTCGGGCCTCGGCACCGTTTCGACGGCCAGTCGCGGCTACCTGCCGATCCTCCTGAGCGCCGCTCAGGAACGCAACGAACGCGAGAACATCCGCAACCTGACCGGGTTCCTCGAACTGTTCCGCGAATACCAGGGGAAGGGGGACTTCTCCGAACTCCAGGTCGGCCAGGTCGAACAACAGTTGCTCGGCGGGCAGTCGACGCTTCTGCAACGTCGCCAGGACCTGGCGAACGGACTCGACCGCTTCAAGCTGCAACTCGGCCTGCCCACGCGCTTGCCGCTCGAACTCGACGATGGTCCACTGCAACCGATCACCGACACGCTGACCGAATACACCCGCGCCCGCGACGAGTTCAACGCCCTGCGGACGACGGCCGAGCAATATCGAACGGGCTTGCGCAACCCGTTGCAGGCGCTCGCCGGTTCGATCGTCGGGCCGATCGCGCTCGACGTACCGCTTCGCAAGCGACTCGAAGAACTGATGTTTGAGTCGGCCTACACAAAGCGAACCGTCACGTTCCGGCAAACGATCCCCGGTCGCTGGGACCGTTGGAAGAAGTTGACGCCCGATCAACTGAAGGAGGAACTGCGGAAGCTCGCCGACGAGTATCGCGAACTCCAGGTGCGGCAGGCCCGGCTCGAAACGCTCGGCGAGAAGTTGCAATCGGCCGACGCCGACCGACTGGACAACTTGCCGAAGGACATGGCGCTCGGACAACTCGAACAGGCGTTGCGAACATATGAGACGGCACTCATTAAAAAGGAAGCCTCCACTCGCGACGCCGGCGTCGTCTATGAAGAGGCGGTCAACAACTTCGTGAAAGTGATGAGCGAAGCCCGGGATGAACGCCGCGATCAGATACAAGACGTGTGGCCCAAGCTGCCGGGCGCGACGGTTAACGGGGTCGATCTGTTGACGGCCGACCTCGACCGGGCCCAAACCGTCACGGCTCAGCAGGCGCTCGCGAATCGTTTGGATTTAATGAATACCCGTGGCCAACTCAACGATGCGTGGCGAAATATCGCGGTCCAGGCGAATTCGTTACTCGGCGTTCTAAATGTTGGGTACAATTACTCGACGCCTTCGACCCCGAATGCGAACGAGCCGTTCGCCCTGGGCGGTTCTCGCGGCCGCCACCAATTGGTCCTGACGGGCGAGTTGCCCCTGGTCCGCCGGGCCGAGCGGAACAACTATCGCACCGCCTTGATCAACTATCAGCGCGCCCGCCGGAACCTGCAAGCCACCGAAGATTCGATCCTCAACGACGTGCGGACCGACCTTCGGAACCTTCGAGTACTCGCCGAGAACTATCGACTTCAGAAACGGTCGGTCGAAGTCGCCTACGACCAAGTGGAAAACGCCCTCGACGTGTTGCAGGCCCCGCCCGACCCGGGGGCCGGCGGCGCGGCCCAGCCCGGCCGAGCCGCGTCCCAGGGACAACAGTCGGCGGCCAACGCCGCTTCGCTCACGCAGCAGTTGTTGAACGCCCAGAGTTCGCTCATTCGGGCCCAGAACGGCCTCTATAGCATCTGGGTGAACTACCTGGTCGCCCGGATGACCTTGTATCGCGACCTCGAGCGCTTGCCGCTCGATCCGCGTGGAGTTTGGATCGATGAGCCTAGCCTCTCCCCAACCCAGCCCGAATCGGCCATCCCAGGCCCAGGCGATGGAGGCACTCCCGAAAATCCCGGCTTCGCCGAGCTTCGAGGAACCCGGTGACTCCACCGGCCGCCGCTTCCCACTCGGCCTTCTGGCAGGCGGCGGCGTCCTGGCGTTGATCATCGCCGGCGGCCTGCTCTATTACTTCACACGCTCGAACAAGACCAATCGGCCCGATCTACTCCTCCACACCGTCAAGCTCGAAAACCTCGACCTCACCGTGGTTGAGCGCGGCACCCTCGAGTCCGCCGACAACCGCGACATCATCTGCAAGCTCAAGGCCGGCTCCAAGGGCAACTACGCCTCGACGATTCGCTGGGTCATTGACGATGGTTCGACCGTCAAGCGCGGCCAGCCGATCATGGCTCTCGATTCGTCGTCCCTCGAAGACAGTTCGCGGCAACAGAAGATCGAATTGGACAAGGCTCGGGCCGACCTGATCGCCGCGGACGAAAAATACAAGATCGTCGTCAGCAAGAACGAGAGCGACATCGCCAAGGCGAAGGTCGATATCTCGCTCGCCGAGTTGGACCTCGAGAAATACGTGGGCGTTCCGAAGGGGACCGTCAATAACCAGAAGCGCGATCTGGCCCGGGTCATGCTCCAGGACATGGAGTCGAACCTCGAATCGTTCCTGGCCCGCAACCGCGATCGATACCTGGAGTCGGACGGCGAGTTCCAGAAGAGCCTCGACGAATGGGCCGGCAAGATTTCGCTGGCCGAGGCCGACATGGAAATGCTCAAGGATCGCGTCGCCTATTCGCAGCGAATGCAACTCAAGGGCTTCCTGTCGCCGTCGCAGGTCCAGGCCGACGAGGCTCGCTTGAACAGCGCCCGCGAGACGCTCAAGCAGTACAAGGCCGAGAAGCAACTCCTGCAGAAGTTCACCGCCCAGCGTTCGGTCAAGGATTTCTCCGCCAAGGTTCAAGAAGCGTGGCGGGCCTACGACCGCACCGTGACCGAAGCCAGCGCGAACGAAGTGCAGGCCGAAGCCGAGCGTCGCACGAAGCGCTCGATCTATCATCAACAGGAAGAGAAGCTTCGCGACATCGAGGATCAACTTCAGGAGTGTAAGATTCATGCCCCCCAGGACGGGATGGTCGTCTATTACATCCCGGAATCGAGCCGTTGGAGTCAGTCCGAACGCGGCATGATTCAACAGGGCGCGACGGTCCAGGAAGGCCAGAAGATGATGCGCATCCCGGACCTGAAGCGCATGCAAGTGACGACTCGCGTTCACGAAGCAATGGTCTCACGCATCAAGGGCGACGATCGCCGTTCGACCGGCCTTCACGAGTCGGTGCGGTTCGGCCTCACGATGAACCTGAGTGCGATGCACGCGCTCTACGCGCAGCAGGAAGAAGTGTTGGAACGAGAGCGCGAACAATATCGAAGCCGGGAGTACCGTGACGCCGCTCGCGGCCAGGATGCGACGATCCGGACCGATGCGTTTCCGGAACGTCCACTTAAGGGCCACGTTCGCACGGTCGCGACGGTCGCCTCATCGTCCGACTTCATGACCTCGGACGTGAAGGTTTATTCGACGGTGGTGGCCATTGATGACCCCGTCGAAGGCTTGCGACCCGGCATGAGCGCCGAGGTCACGATCCATGTGAACAACACGATTGAAAACGTTGTGGCGATCCCGGTTCAGGCCGTGGTCGGCGGGGCCGAGAGCGGCTCGACCCGCAAGGTTTTCGTGATGACGAACAGCGGCCCCGACGAGCGTGAGATCAAGATCGGCCTGAGCAACGAGAAGATTGCTGAAGTTCGATCGGGATTGGAAGTCGGCGATCAGGTCGTGGTCAACCCGAAGGCGATCGTCGGAAATTCGGCCAAGACGCGTGAAGACATGCCCGACCAGAAAATGAAGGGCGCTGGCAAGGGCGGCGCGGGCAAAGGCGGACCGCCCGCTGGCGCGGCCCCGGGTGCCGCACCCGTTGGCAAGGGCGGACCGCCGACGAAGTAATATGGACAGGCTCGCTGCACATTGAATCGTTTCAAGGATTGGAAAGGAGAGGGAAGCATGTCCGCGACCCTGATGAGTCCGCCGCCCGCGACGTTGCCGGGCCATCTGGAACTTCCCTGGTCCGACGGTGAGATCGTGGAAAACGCTGGCGAAACCCCGCAGAACGCCGTGTTGACCGAATCGATTCTGCCGCGACTGCGGGAGTTGCACGCGGACGGTCGATTCTTCATCGGTTGCGACGTGGGCATCTACTTCAAGCTCACGGACCCGCCGCTCGATGGCTGCCGGGCCCCGGACTGGTTTTACGTGCCGAGCGTGGGCGCGCAGGCCCCGGACGGGGAGATCGTTCGGCGATCGTACGTGATGTGGAAAGAGCAGAAGTCGCCGTATTTGGTGATTGAGAACGTGTCGGGGGACGGAGAGAAGGAACACGACACGACGCCGGAGGAAGGGAA
>JANLUE010000425.1:0-4610 GCA_031363325.1 Gemmataceae bacterium | reverse complement strand
GTCGCCTCGAAGGAGCTCCGGAAGCTCGGCGGCGACGCGGCACCGGCCACGTTGATGTTCGGCAAGTTATCGCCGGACGGGTCGCGCGTCGCGTTCGTGCGCGACAACAATCTGTTCGTCCAGAATCTGAAGGACTTCGCGATCAAGGCCCTCACATCCGACGGCTCGAAGACGCTCATCAACGGCACGGGCGATTGGGTCAACGAAGAGGAACTGGACCTGCGCGACTGTTACCGCTGGAGCCCCGACGGCCGGCAACTGTTGTACTGGCAGTTCGATACGACCGGCGTCTCGGAATTTTCTCTGGTCAACAACGTCGAAAGCAATTCGCCGCGAATCACAACGTTCGCTTATCCCAAGGTCGGCGGCAAGAACTCGGCCACGCGTGTCGGGGTCGTTTCCGGCGATGGCGGCCCGACGCGTTGGCTCGACCTGCCGGGCGATCCACGCGAGCACTACATTCCACACGCTGAGTGGACGCCGGACGGGAAGCAGGTTCTGGTTCAACAATTCAATCGATTGCAAACGACACTCCGCGTTTGGTTGGCCGACCCCCAAACTGGCAAGGCTCGCGACATCTTGACCGAAACCGATTCGGCCTGGCTCGAGAGCGAAAACCCCGTCCGCTGGCTCGACGATGGCAAGAGCTTTCTCTGGCTCAGCGAGCGCTCGGGTTGGCGACACGCCTATCGGGCGCGACTCGATGGCTCGGCTCCGACGCCGATTACCAAAGGTGAATTCGACATCATTGAGGTTGAGGCCGTCGATAAGTCCGGCGGCTGGTTGTACTACACGGCCTCGCCCACGAACGCGACGCAATGCTACCTGTTCCGGGCCAAACTCGATGGTAGTGCGACCGAGCAACTCTCGCCCGCGAAGCAAAGCGGCTGGCACAAGTACGACACTTCGCCCGACGCCAAATGGGCCGTTCACTCGTGGTCGAACTTCACGACGCCGCCCATCGTCGAATTGGTCAAACTCGCCGATCACTCGGTCGTTCGCACGCTGACCGACAATCAGAAACTGCGTGAAAAGCTCGCGGCGCTGAAGCGACCGGAGATCGAGTTCCTGCGCGTCGACATCGGCAAGGGCGTGACGCTCGATGGCTGGAGCATGAAGCCCCCGGGGGTCGATGCTTCGGCCAAGCTGCCGCTCCTGATGTACGTCTACGGCGAACCACACGGTCAGACCGTTCGCGACGCCTGGCCGGGCGCGCGCGGGCTATGGCACTGGATGTTGGCGCAACAGGGTTACGTCGTGGCGAGCGTCGACAATCGTGGGACGAACGTGCCACGCGGCCGCGACTGGCGCAAGTGCATCCATCGTCAGATCGGCGTGCTCGCTTCGCAAGAACAAGCGAAGGCCGTCCGCGAACTCCTCAAGCGCTGGTCGTTCGTCGATCCGACCCGCGTCGGTTCCTGGGGCTGGAGCGGCGGGGGCAGTATGAGCCTGAATGCACTGTTCCGATTCCCGGATCTGTATCGAACGGCGATTGCAATTGCACCCGTGGCCGACCAGCGGTTGTACGACACGATCTATCAAGAGCGGTACATGGGCCTGCCGCGCGACAACGTGAAGGGCTATCGCGACGGATCGCCGCTCACCTACGCTCGCAAGCTTCGCGGCAACTTGTTGTTGATTCACGGCACTGGGGACGACAACTGTCATTACCAGGCGACCGAACGGCTCGTCGACGAATTGATCGCGAAAGGGAAGCACTTCACGCTTCTGCCGTACCCCAATCGAACGCACGCCGTCAAGGAAGGCCCGAACACGGAGCGACATCTCTGGGAGACGATGACCCGCTATCTCCACGACAATCTGCAAGCGCCCCACGCGCCCGCTCCGGAGCCGGTCTACGAAACGCGGCGGCTGCGAGGTTGGACGTTGCAACTCAGCCGTGAGTTGCTCGTCACGGAACCACAGTTGACCGCGAAGGCGCTCGAACTGCTCGACAAGCAATTGGAGGAGATCACGCGCGTGGTGCCGAAGCCCGCCGTGATCGAATTGCAAAAGGTGCCGCTGTATTTCAACCCCGAGTATTCCGGCGTTCGCCCGCTGGCCGAGTATCATCCCGGCGCGGACTGGCTGCGCGACAATGGCCGCGACCCGGCGATGGCGAAGTCCGTCGAGTTCCACAACGTCCGGATTTTCGAGGCCGAAGCGAATCGGATGCCGAATGTCACGCTCCACGAACTGGCGCACGCCTATCACGACCGCGTGTTGCCGAAAGGCTTCGACAATCCGGAAGTACGCGCGGCTTATGCCCGCGCGAAAGACGCCGGCCGATACGACAAGGTCGAACGCCATCTCGGCAACGGTCGACCGAACACATTCGAGAAGGCTTATGCGTTGACGAACCCGATGGAGTACTTCGCCGAAGCGACCGAGGCCTACTTCACGCGCAACGACTTCTTTCCCTTCACCAGCGACCAGTTGAAAGAACACGATCCGGTGATCTTCGAATTGCTCGGCAAACTCTGGGGTGTTCCGGAACAACCCCAGCCCGCCAAGCCGATGTCGCTCACGCAACAACTCCAGAAGGAACCGAGCGCGGCGCTGGCCAAGGCCGCTCGCGAACGTGGCGACGCCGGCCGGGGGGCCGTTCTGTTCTTCCAACCGTTCCTGAGTTGCGCGAAATGCCACGATGCCGAAGTTGGCACGCAACTCGGGCCGGACCTCGCCAAGGCCGACAAGGAAGCGACCGCTGAATACCTGATCGAATCCGTGTTGTTCCCATCGAAAGTCATCAAGAAGGGCTACGAGCCGCTCACCGTGAGTACGAACGACGGTCGAGTCGTCACCGGTTTGCTGGCCGAAGAGAAGATCGGCACGCTCACACTCGTCGATCCGGCCGGCGCGAAGCGAATTACGATCGCGACGGCGGACATCGACACGCGTACTGTCGGCACGCAGTCGCTTATGCCCGAAGGGTTCGTGAACCTGCTCTCCGATCGGCAACAATTCCTCGACCTGGCGAAGTATCTGATCGAGGTCGCGGAAGGTGGGCCGAGGCGAGCCAAGGAATTGCGGCCGGCTCAGACGGCGTTCGTTGTGCCCGAGTACGAGAAGGACATCGATCACGCGGGCCTGATTCGCGGGCTGGACCAGAAGGCGTACCAGCGCGGCGAGGCGATCTACACGCGCGTGTGCGCCAACTGCCACGGCACGCGCGACCAGCTCGGTTCGCTCCCCACGTCGCC
The DNA here is from genome assembly GCA_031363325.1 of Gemmataceae bacterium. Classification (GTDB taxonomy): domain Bacteria; phylum Planctomycetota; class Planctomycetia; order Gemmatales; family Gemmataceae; genus SIAJ01. The sequence continues at coordinate 1,407 of JANLUE010000425.1, read as the reverse complement.
GCGCTTCGCTGGCCACACCTTCAAGAACGGCAGCGACCCGCACAGCTTGTACCAGACCCTCACGCGCGGCTACAACCTGATGGCTCCGCAATCGTGGATGGTGCCGCGCCAGAAGTACGACGTGATTCATTACCTCCGCGAAGCGTACCTGAAGCCGCACAACCCGACGCAGTATGCGAAGGCCGACGTCGCCTATCTGGCCAAGTTGCCGAAAGGTTCAACATTCGGCCCGGCACCGGCGAGCGTCGAACCGTGGATGGCGATGGACTACGGCCCAAGTTTGCTGAACACGTACGAAGTCAGCGGGCCGGGCCCGAACATCGCGTACAAGGGCATCGCGATTCGACTCGACGCCGGCGCGGGGGGCGTGTCGCGCGGCAAGAGTTGGGCGTTGTTCGATCACGACACGATGCGGTTCGCCGCCGCGTGGACGGGGAGCGGGTTCATCGACTGGAAGGGCATCCACTTCGACGGCCAACACCAGATTCACCCGAAGCTCGTCGGCGAGCGACACGTGGAAAATCCAGTCGGCCCCGGCTGGGCCGACCCCGCGACCGGCAGCTTCAAGGACCCCCGGTTGCTCGGCCGCGACAATCGTCCGTACGGCCCACTGCCGCGCGAGTGGGCACAGTTCAAGGGCACGTACGCGTACGGCGACCAGACGGTGATCTCGTACACGGTCGGCGACGCCGCGATCCTCGAACTGGAGGGGGCCGAATCGGATTCCGCCAAGGGCACCGTCTTCACCCGCACATTGGAAATCGGCAAATCGTCCCGCGACCTGCTCGCCCGCATCGCTCCAGACACGGCGGCTGCGTTCGTCGTTGGCGACAGCAAGGCATCACTGGTGAAGCGGGACGGATTCCACGTCCTGCAAATCCCGGCGACCGCAACTCCGACGCGCGTGAAAGTTCTGCTAGCCAAGGGTGGCGCCGACGAGCTCGCCGCCCTCGCCAAGAACACCCCCGCGCCGCGCTCGCTCAAGACCCTCACCGATGGTGGGCCGAAACGCTGGCCGGACGTACTCAAGACGGCCGCCACGCTCGGCAAAGATGATGGCCCGTTCGCCGTCGATACGTTCGCCACGCCGGACCGCAATCCGTGGAACGCGTTGCTCCGACTCACCGGCTTCGATTTCTTCCCGGACGGCAAGCGGATGGCCGTCTGCACCTGGGACGGCGACGTGTGGACGGTTGCCGGGATCGACAATCCCGAGGCCGGCTTGACCTGGCAACGGATCGCGTCCGGGTTGTTTCAGCCGCTCGGGCTGAAGTTCCGCGACGGGGCGATCTTCGTCTGTTGTCGCAATCAAATCGTGAAACTCCGCGACCTGAACGGCGACGGCGAAACCGACTTCTACGAATGCTTCAACAACGATCATCAAGTGACGGAACACTTCCACGAGTT
>JANLUE010000422.1:0-4723 GCA_031363325.1 Gemmataceae bacterium | reverse complement strand
CTTCCCCGCGAAGGAGTACTTCGCGCGCGGACGCAATCGCTTCAGCGGCGACCTCGATCTGCACGACTGGATGACCAACTACGGTGCCTGTCGCTTGCCCGGCGGGCTCGACGTGCTCGCCAAAATGATCGGGAAGCCCGGGAAAATGGGCATGTCCGGCGATCAAGTCTACGACATGCATCTGGCCGGCAAGCACCAGGAGATCAACGACTACTGCCTGTGCGACACGCTCGATACGTACTTCGTGTTCCTGCGCACCCGCCTGTTGACCGGCGACATCTCGCCCGACCAGGAAGCCGAACTGATCGCGAAAGCCCGGCGCACGCTGACGACCCAATCGGCCGACATGCCGGTGTTGAAGCAGTATCTGGAGAATTGGACGGGAATCGAGTCTCGCTGAGTGCGCGACCAATGGCCAAAACGTTTGACATCACCCTCAAGCACATCGAAGATGAATTCGGCCCCGACTGGGCGACCGTCGTGATCCGCCGAATCGGCTTGCCAATTGGAACGTTCACGGCGCCAATCGATAGCGACTTGTCGGTCACGTCCTCTCAGGCCGACAAGTTGTTTCAATTGAGCGGTGCGGTTGAAGGCATCCTCCATCTGGAGTTCGAGGCGTCGTGGGCCGGCGACGCGCCACCTCGGCTGAATTTCTACAGTGCGCTCGCCGAGATTCGGCACGGCGGGCCCGTCTACTCGGTCCTGATCCTCCTGCGGCCCGAAGCCGACTCCCCGATCTTGACCGGACGCTATGTGCGGACTCGACCCGATGGGGACTACGGCTGGTTCAAGTACGAAGTGGTTCGGGTTTGGACGCTTCCCGCGGCGGAGCTACTGGCGGGCCCGATCGGCGTCTTGCCGCTCGCACTCCTTACGGATGAAGCACGGCCCAAACTCCCGGAGTTGGTCCGAGCGATGGACGAGCGTGTCACCCAAGAACTTGGCGCGACGCCGCAGGCCGAACTGCTGCGAACCGCCTGTTATCTGCTCCTCGGTTTGCGATATGATGGCGATTGGATCAATCGGTTGTTTTCGGGAGTGACCGGCATGCGCGAATCGACCACCTATCAGGGAATCCTCAGAGAAGGCGAAGCCAGAGGCGAAGCCAAAGGCTTAATCGGGGGAAGGCAGGACTCGATCCTTCGCATCGGACATCGGCGGTTTGGAGCTCCGACACAGTTACTCGAATCGACGATTCGATCGATCACCGACCAGGACCGGCTGAATCGCATGATCGACGAACTGGTCACGGTGGGTTCGTGGGACGATCTGCTTCGCACGTGAACCGCAAATTCACTTCGACCCACGACCCGCCTATTCCGGCGGCGGCTCCCAGAACTCGGACTTCGATCATACCAACCGGTCATTGGTCCCGAGTCCCTATCTCACGCCCGCCAGAACCGCGCCACGTCGCGGGTCAGGAAGCGCCAACCGCCGCGGACGGCTTCGCGGCTCTTCTCGGCCTTGTCGCGGTCCGCGTTGGTGGCCCAGCGCCAAAGGTATTGCAACGATTTGCCGACGAGTTGCAACGGGGCGTCGAGCGTGAACATCAACTTGTAGCCGAACAGGCCGAGTCGCGAGGCCCCACTCTTTCGGAAGTAGCGGACGTAGCCGATCATCAGGTTTGGAGCGGCGAAGGTCACGTTTTGCCGTGAACTCACGCGACCGAAATGGACGATCTCGACGCCTGGCAGATGCACCAACGGGTGGTCGCGGCCAACTCGGTCGGAAAGCTCGACGTCCTCGACGCCGAATCGGAAGCCCTCGTCCCAGCCGCCGCACGACGCGTAGACGGCGCGCGGCATCAAGACGGCCGCACCCATGAGCACGTCCACGCGGCGGACGCCGTCCGGGTCGAACCCATCGCGGCGGTAGTCGTCGTAGGCTCGGCGAAACAAGCCGGTCCAGCGCAGAAACGAAACGCGATGCAGCAGGGCCCGAAGCGTTGGCTTGCGGCGATACGAGATCTGGAGTTTTCCTTCGCCGTCGCGAAGTCGCGGGCCGACCATGCCGACGCGCGGATGTGCGTCGGCAAAGGCGACCAGTCGGGACAGTGTTTGCGGTGGCAGGACCGTGTCGTTGTTCAGGAAGAACAAGTAGCGGCCGTTCGCTCGATCGGCCGCCTGGTTGCTCGCCCTGGCGAAGCCGAGGTTCTCGGCATTGCGGACGAGGGTGATTTCCGGGAAGTCGCGAGCGATAGCCTCGGCCGCCCCATCGGTCGAGGCGTTGTCGGCAATGATGATTTCGACCGCCACACCCTGGGGTCGGTTCATGATCGAGTTGACGCAGGCCAGGAGATAGTCGCGACAATTCCAGTTGGCAATGCAAACGGAGACATCAATGGCCGGGGCGCGCCGTCCCGGCGCTCGGGGAGCGGGGGCGCGAGGCCGTTCAATCTCGGCGTCGGGCGCCAACGCCAGTGTGTTCGCCATGCGACCGTCCGTGGTGCGTTTCGACCCCCGTCCTGGGGGCCGTCCGAGCGTGTCAAGCCGCGGTAGTGGGGAAGTCTTAACACGAACCGGCGAAGAGTGTCAACCGCAAGGGCGAGGAGGGTCGGGTCGAATTGGGTGTGGCGCACGGCGAGTTGTCTATCGCTTCAGCCCTTTGGGTAAGTCTTTCAATCGTTCGATCTCGAGGATTTCGTGGTGGAACCAGGGCTTGCCGTCGGCCTTTTTGAAGATCGTCGATCTCGCGGGATACTTCGTGCCGTCGTGTTCCCTCCATTCGCGGAAGCGATAGAAGTCGTCCCGGTCATCGAGCCGCACGAGCTGAAACTTCTCCTGGTCGAAATACAGGTCAATGGCCGGCTTGACGGACTCGCCGACGCGCAGGCCAAACGTGGGGCGGTCGTTTTCCTTGACGCCGGGGATGGACTCGAACTTGGTCTTCGGGTCGACGAGCACTCCGAGCGTCCACGCCCAGACGACGTTCTTCGATTGCTCTTCGCCCGCCCGGTCTTTGCCTTCGACCCACCAATGTTTTGGAGCTTCGAGGATCGACTCGCGTGGTGAGCCTTTGCCTTTGGGCTTGGCCTCGGCGGCGAAGGTGAATTCCTCTTTGATGCGGAACAGCTTGAGGAGTTTGTCCGACCCGCCCGCCGCTTGCAAGACTTTCTCGACCAACACTTTGGTGTCCGGATCGGCCGCTTGACAGGGTATGCTCGCGCCGGCAATCAGGGCTGCGAGAACAAGTCGGGTGCGCATCGTTCTTCTCTCCGGAGAGGTTCGTGATCGTGACAGCGATTAGCTTACCCGGCGCTGGACGAGGTCCCACCGGTTGCCGTACAGATCGAGGAATACGGCCACAGTCCCAAAAGGCTCCTCGCGCGGCCCCTCGGCGAATCGAACGCCATGCGATTTCATGCGCTCGTAGTCGCGCCAAAAATCGTCGGTGTGGAGGAACAAGAAAACCCGCCCCCCGGTCTGATTGCCGACGTGCGCCAGTTGTTCGGGATTGGCCGCGCGTGCGAGCACGAGAGTCGACCCATCGCCATCGGACGGGGCGACGACCACCCAGCGCTTACCGCCGGACAACGGCGAATCTTCGACAAGGGAGAATCCCAGGCAATCGACGAAGAACGCGATCGCTTCGTCGTAGTCGCGCACGACCAGTGCGACCGACGCGATCTTCCGATTCATGGCATGCTCCCTCGGGCCATCTTCGAATCTGGTTGTCGACTCGGCCTCGGTCGCCGAATCGAAACGACATTTCCGTAGGACACGCCATCAGCGTCGGTCGCGAAACGCTCGATGGCACGACGCGCACTGAGCAGCCGTTCGATCGAAGAGCGTGTCGCGCGCCTTCGAGTCGCCCACACGGATCGCCGATTCCAGTTCACCGGCGGTCTGTTCGGCTTCGGCGAGACCTTTGAGGAACGCCGCCGAACGCACTTCCGGCAATCGAGCCGCTTCCCGATAGTGTTCGACCAGTTGCACGGCCGAGGCGATGGCCGTCCGGTCCTTCTTCAATCGGTCCCAAGCCTCGTCAATCTCGACCATGCGCGCCGTCAACCCGCCGGTATCAACGACTTCTGGAAATGTACTTGGTGCAGCACGAAGTTCTTCGGCCGACGGCGGGCGAAAGCCCGTCACGTCCGCGTACAGGCCTTCGTAGCGCGGATCGGCGCCCGCCCGCTTTAGAAACTCGGTCGCCTCGGCGGCGCTCCAGCCCCGGTCCATCTCGATCAAGGCGGCCGCGGTGGGCCCGCGATGTTTGCCGTGATGACAGTGCACGAAGATTGGCCCTGGTAGGTCGCTCGCCGCCTTGCAGCGTCACGATTTGCTCGCGCGTCAGGCCCGCGTAGCCGACCGGAACGTGCACGTAGCGGAGGCCGAACGACTTCGCTCGTTCGACGTCCGGCTTCGCGCCGTCGACGGAAATGATGGTTCGCACTCCCAGTGATTGCAGCGTGCGAAACCCCTCGTCCCCTTCGGGGGAACTGCCGCTCCAAAGCCCCTCGCCCACGTTAAGAAGATTGTGGACGCCGGTCAGCTCGACGTGTGCCGGCTCCGTCACAGTGCGATCGCCGCACCCGCACGCCAAGACGAACGCAATCGCCCAGCGACGACGCATCACTTCTTCCCAATGCAGTAGAGGTGCTTCGAGCCACGCAGGAAGATCTGACCCTTCGAGAACGCCGGCGAGGCGAAGCACTTCTCGTCGATCGGGTTCTTCTCGACCACTTCGAATTTCTCGGCCGCCTTTACGACCCAGGTCATGC
>JANLUE010000402.1:0-2126 GCA_031363325.1 Gemmataceae bacterium | reverse complement strand
GCCGTCGGTGTATCCAGGGCCTTGGCTTCGAGCTTGGGGCCGCCTTGGGAGGCGATCGCTTCTTGCTTGAGGAACGGGCCGTGGCTGAGCCCGAGGCCGCCGAGCCAGCCGACTCGAATCAGGTCACGACGATTCGGTTGGCGGCCATGAGCCGGGTCGGCGGCCCAGGTGCCGGGTTCGGGACGCATCATGCCGGTGCTCCAGGAGTATTTCAGTTATTTGGAAGGCGGTGTGAATTCGACGACGAGTTTCGGGCGTTGCTTGATGTCGTCGAACTCCGCCGTGTAAAAGTCCCAGCCGTTGCCACCGGTGTTGATGAAGACCCAGCCATGATTGGCGGCCCCGTTCGCCCACGCTTGCACGCTATCCGTGGCCTCGAACGGGATCGCGGACGTCGTGGCCGAGATTTTGCCGAACGTGAACGAGTCCTTTTGCTTCGACGCTTCCAGCCCGTCGGCCGTCACGCCGGCAACGAGACTGCTCCAGGTGGCCGTTCGCTTCCACGGAACGAGCATCCGGTGCAGGTGAACCGTGTTCCCCTCGTCGAACGCGCTCACAATGAGCGATGCGGAATGAATCGTCGACTTCGGCGGAATCTGGCCGGGCTGGTCGCCGATGATGTTCTCGAACCGCATCAGGATCTGGCTTTCGCCGCCGTCGTTGTCCGCGTCCGAACTCGCGTTGATATTGCCTTCAAGGCACGTGTTCGGCGCGACCGCCCAGATCTCGATGTCGATCGTGCCGGCGTACTTGTCGACGCCGTCCTGGAACGTGATCTTCCGCTTGCCCGCCGGGTCGCCCGCGAAGGCCCCGGCGAGCAACAATCCGACCCCAGCGAGCGTTGCGATTTTCCCAAGCGCGTTCATGCCGCGAACTCCCGGTGAACTCGAAGTCAGCCGCCGGCCCGCACGAGGCCCTGCGTTCGCTGGACCGTGTGCGAGACATCCATCACTCGTCCTTGCTCGTCAAGCGCCAGGTGAAAGCGTTCTTCGCCCTGAATGCGGTGCAACGACAGATGGAAGTCGTCGCTCGTCTTGGCCATGACGCCGAGCGGGTCGGCCTTGCGCGGAACTCGAATTCGACCCCAGGAGCCATCGCCGAGGTAGAGGACGCCGTTCTTGTTCACGAGCCCGTCGACGAGTGGCTTGGTCCGCTTGAACGTGTGATCGTGGTGTTCGAGGACGACCGGCACCCGGTACTTCTGGAACAGCGGCACCCAGTGCTTGCGTTGCATCTCGCCCGTGCCCGGCATTGGATCGAGCTTGTCCTTCGCGGGGGTCGGCATCGGATTGCGATGCGACGGGTAGGCGGGCACGTGGTTGACCACGAACACGTTTGGGTGATCGGCCCGGGCCCGCAGTGCTTTCTCGAGCCAGGCCGTTTGCTCGCCGGCGATCGGACTCGTGTGGCCGGTGTCGAGGATCACCAGGCTCAAGTAGTCGCCGAAGTCGAGAGTGGCGTACCCCGTGTCCGTGAACAGTCCATCGAACAGCGGGTAAAAGAAGGTCGCCTTGTCGCGGGTCTTGGCGTAGCCGCCGTTCACTTCGTGGTTGCCAATGCAGGTGACCATCGGGATCAGTCGGCCGTCGCGGCCAATCATCGTGCGACTGTAGTTGCGCAAGAAAGCCAGCGCCACTTCGATGGATCGGCCGTTGTCGTATCCGAGGTCGCCACCGACGACCGCGAACATCGGGTCCTGCCGGGCGGCCTGGACGTTGTTCGCGATGGCCGCCGCGTTCACCCCGCAGTCGCCGCCCGAAATGAAATGAATGGCGTCGTTCGCCTTGGCTGGCATCGTCCGGAACTTGTAGACCGGCGAATGCTTGCCAATCTTGAACGAGTAGTCGGTTCCCGGCTTGAGGTCGGTCAGCTCGGAGCGAAAGACTTTGAAGTCGCTCTGCGGAAACGGCCGAGCGACGGTGTTCTGAACGAGCCAGTTGACTTTCGCCGTCGGCCTCGGCGCACCGGGAACGGCGACGGGAATCGGATCGGCCGTGTAATAGACATTGGTGTCGGCCGTCTCACCGATCACGCCGATCCACTGCACATCCATCGTGCGGGTTGGATTGGTTTGCCAGCTGAGAAACAGCGTAGTCGGTTGAAACGCGGCGTCTTCTGGAACGCCG
>JANLUE010000376.1:0-3587 GCA_031363325.1 Gemmataceae bacterium | reverse complement strand
GCGACCCCGACACTGGCGCAGGCGATCGCCGCCCCGCCGAGTCGATAGAGGGCGTTCGGAATCTGCCGCAATTCGCCGAGCCCATAGCCGAAGATCGCGCCGCCAAGCACGCAATAACCAATGAGCGGATCGTCGGGCGAGTCTTTCTCCGCGATCGCCCCGCCGGCCAGGCCGAACACGAGGCCCGCATAGATCAGGAACGGGTTCTCGAGCAATACGAAGAGAAAGAACCCGAGGGGGTTGCGACCGAGCCCGCTAAGGTCCTTGACTTGCCGGCCAAGCGAACAGAGCAAGGCCGCGACGAACCCACCGCCGAGCCACAAGGCGACGCGGCCGGTGCCCGACCAGTCGAGGTCCTTCTGCAGCGAGACGTAGAGCAGCAGGCCGAGAAAGACGCCCTTCAAGATGTATTCGGACTTGGCCCAGCGCATGGGGGGATTTCCGGGTGGGAGTTCGGCTGTCGTGAGGATAGTGGGCCGGCCATCGGCCGGCCGCGTGCGTCGAAGGTGACGCGAGATGGGACGTGGGTTAGAGTAGCCGGTTGCGAGTGGCGCGTCAATCGTTGGCGGCACGCACTTTCCAACTCAAACAGCATGTCGCCGACGTTCTTCGGCGGTGGAACCCAAAAAAATCACCATCTCAATCACTTTCGCGGCTTGCGCTTCGCCGATTTCGCGCACGAAGCACTTGGCTGCCGGGGTCGTCGCGTCGCGGCGACCGACTTGATGATCAAATTCCTTGCCGCGTCGGAATCGAACGGCACACTCATTCGATCGCTACGTCCATGAGTGCGCGAACGGCCGGCCGATCGAGGACGGACACGTCGTCGAGGACGATGCTTCGTGCTTTCTTGCCCGTCCCCTTCAAAACTCGGCTCGGGTCTGGCAGCCCGGCGCCGTCGAGGAAGTACAGCGTCACCCAGCGCGGATAGATTGCGATTGAAAAAATCGCCAACGACACCTTCTCGGTCGGCCCGAACCCGATTCACGAGTGCATTGAAGTTGTCGAAGATCATCTCGACCGCGCCGGGCAGCCGTACCCGCAATGCGTCGAGCGCTCGGCGAGCGAGTTCCGCGATGGCGGGCTCGAACTTGTCGATGGCGGCCGAGAGTTGGTCGGCGGGAGAACGTTTCGACATACCAAAACGCCATTTGTCGACGCGGCAATTGAGCCCAGTCGATCGAACAGGCCGACCAATTCGAGCAAGCTTCGCGTCAATTCGTTCATTTCGCCGGCACCGTGCGCGCGAAGGCGGCCAGCAGAAGCGCGTTACGTTCGTCGTTCTCTTGGTGGATTCGCTCGAAGCGACGGCGCACGACCTCCGGGCTGCCGCGCGTCACGAGCGGGAGCGATTCGTCGATCATGCGCAGGGTCATTCGCAGTCGATCGACGTTCGAGATCGCCCGAATCTTCTCGGCCATCTCGGGACTGAGCATGGAGACCTCTAAATTGATCTTACTCCTTCCCCAAGACCAAATCCACAACCCAACACCCGCGCACGTGCGGCCCAGGACCCTGGCAATGGTTAATGACTCGCGGCTCCTCGCACCCCGCGTCCATCAGAGCGTCGGCCAGGATCGGCATCCGGTCGAAGGCCCGGTCCTCGTAGATCGTGCGGGCGATTTCGACTGAGTTGGACGACCGCCAACGCGGGTCGAACGCGACGGGGCGGAATGGGTTGCCGAAGATGTCGTGAACGAGTTGTATGTCGTGCGGGAGCAAATCGGACAACGCCGGTCCAACCACTTCTTCAATGTCAAAATCATCTGAAACTTGAGATGTGGCATTCGCGACGTTTCGATGCTCGTTTCCGCGGTGCAGAAAATCGTAAATACCACCGTCGCCAAACTCAGTCTCAATTCCAATCTCCCATCGTCTCATGGCGGCCCATACACGCGAATTGATCTCGAATAGCTCATTTCGAGCGATCCTTCGGTCGGCAAACCTCTCTATGGCTTCAATGGCCTGCGCGAACAGAACCGAATCTTCGTAATGCCGCTGTCGAAGTAACGCGACCGAGAGTAGCCGAAGCTTGCGTTCGCTACCATTCTGTATCACGAAATCGACAATCGGCTGCACTACGCCAATGTCAGGTTCAGACAGCCACTGGCCTTCGGTCATCGTTGATCTCCGGGTCCATCCGAGATCGCCACTGTTTCACTGAGGCGACTTGCCCGTACCGTGCGCGCGAGGGCGGCCAGCAGAAGCGCGTTACGTTCGTCGTTCTCTTGCCGGATTCGCTCGAAGCGCCGGCGCACGACCTCGGGGCTGCCGCGCGTGAGGAGCGGGAGCGATTCGTCGATCATGCGCAGGGTCATTCGCAGTCGATCGACGTTCGACATCGCCCGAATCTTCTCGGCCATCTGGGGACTGAGCATGGAAACCTCAGGGGTGAGACTACACTTCGACGATCACTTTCGCAACTCGACCGCGCCCGCCCGATTGGCGAGGTCCCAGACTCGGCTGCAATGCAATTCGGCTCCCGGCATGACGCGGTCGAGGATCGGATCGATCTCGTCGTCTTCTTCGCAGAGGTACCAGTCCGGCGAAGTACCGCTTGCGGGAAAGCGCACTTCGACGAGAACTGGACCCCCAGTCGCGAAGAGTCGGCGAACCGCGAGCCGCTCGCCGGTTGTTGTCAATTGCGTTGAATGTGCCATAGGAGTTTGCACCTTTCACGACTCAAGTCGAGCGCTTCCAAAAATCGCATCGGAATAACTTCGGTTGAAGTGGTCCGCGATCGACATTCGCCGAATACGAAGCCACGCTCGCTTCCACCATTTTAGCCGAACTTCTCGGTGGAATCGATTCACTTCCGCATCGGGTGTTCCGCCCGGTGTACGAACAATCACAAGTCCCAAGTCCAATATTACTTGAACGGGGACGATTGCCGTGGCAAGTTCACCTTGTTTACCCGCGTCCCGGACTGCCTGCATCAGTTGTTCGGTTGTGATCGCTGGATCGTGCGCGAAAAGCGATAGGCCCTTCTCGCCCGGTCGGAGCTGGAATTCGCCGATTTTGAGTGCGCCGCGGCGAACTCGAACAACTCGCATCAACTCTTCGTTCGACAATCGCACGGTTACTCCTTGCCCAACACCAAATCCACGACCCAACACCCACGCACGTGCGGCCCCGGCCCTTTGCAATGTTCGATGATCCGCGGCTCCTCGCAGCCGGCGTCCATCAAGGCGTCGGCCAGGATCGGCATCCGGTCAAAGGCCCGGTCCTCGTAGATCGTGCGGGCGATTTCGACGGCGTTCGTCGAGCGCCAACGTCGGTTGAAAAGCTTTGGTTGAAATGGGTTGCCGAAGATGTCGCGTGCCAAAGCGGCCTGCACGACAGCTTCCTTTGCGGCCGCCTCTTCGTCGGTCTCGTAAAGTATGTCGAGTGCGAGTGCGGTGGCCATTTGGGGTTCATTCACTTTGCCGAATCGCGTACACCACCGGGCGGCTTGTTCAGGGTGAGTGAGCATTTCGTCCGGTGGAAACAGATCCTTCAATCTGCCATAGGGAATTCGCCGATCAGCAAACTGTTCACTCAAGTCAACTGCACGTTTCGACCGCTCGTCGCTCGGGTCAATCACACGG
>JANLUE010000362.1:0-4978 GCA_031363325.1 Gemmataceae bacterium | reverse complement strand
TCGACCCCGAGTTCGCCGCGCCGGGAGTGACGATTCGCTGTCCGGGAATCCCGACGTTGCCGTTTCGCCCGCCGCTTCGCCGTGGCTTGCAGTGGCGCGTGATTTCGCATTTGAACCTCAACCATTTGTCGTTGACCGACGATACGGAAGGTCGGCTCGCGCTGCAGGAACTGTTGCGGCTCTACGACCCAACCGAGCCCGACGTGGACCCACGTTTGGCCGCGATGGCCCGGCAGGTGATTGAAGGGATCACCGACTTGAAGAGCCGCAAGGCCGTGGCGCTGGTCGATGGCGGCTACGCGCGCGGCACGGAGTTGACGGTCGAGTTCGACGAGACCAAGTACGCCGAGACGAGTGCGTTCTTGTTCAGCGCCGTGCTCGAGCGGTTCTTTTCGCTCTATTCGAGTTTGAACTCGTTCACGCAGACGGTCGTCAAGATTCAAGGTCGACCCGGGGAGATGAAGCGATGGCCACCGCGGTCGGGGGACCGACCGCTGATCTGAAGGCGGTCGGCCGGCGACTGTTCGCCACCCCGTACGAGTTCGATTTCTTCCAGGCCGTCCGCCTGCTCGAGCGCATCATGCCGGGCAAGTCGGCCGTCGCCCGTACGGCGAACCCGGCCGACGAAGTCGTGCGCTTCCGGGCGCACCAATCGATCGCGTTCCCACCGAGCGTCATCACCGAATTGAATCCGCCGGACGCGGACTTCAAGCTCCCCCGAATGGCGGTCACGTTCCTGGGCCTGACCGGGCCGAGCGGCACCCTGCCGACTCACTACACGCAGCTTCTCCTCGACCTGAACCGCGACGTGCGCGGGCCGGAGCGCCGTTCGCTTCGCGACTTCTTCGATCTCTTCAACCACCGGATGATCTCGCTCTTCTACCGGGCCTGGGAGAAGTATCGGCATCTGTTGCCGTACGAGCGCGGCGAAGCGTTCAACCGCCTCGAACCCGACACGTTCTCCCGGGGACTGTGGAGCCTGGTCGGCGTCGGCCTGCCGGAACTTCGGTCGCGATTGCGCGTGGCCGTCCCGGGTGTCGATGACGAAGGACTCCCCAACGAACGAACGCTCGGCCGCATCGACGACCTGAACCTGCTCTACTACGGCGGCTTCTTCGCCCGCCGGGGCCGCGACGCAACCAGTCTCAAGATTCTGCTCAACGATTACTTCGGCCTGGCGATCGAAGTGAAGCAGTTTCAGGGCCAATGGCTCGCACTCGAGCCCGCACTGCAAACTTCGCTCGGGTCGATGGGGACGCTCGGCGTCGATGCCATCGCGGGCTCGAAAGTATGGGATGTTCAGGGCCGATTCCGCTTGCGGGTCGGCCCACTTTCGTACCGCGAGTTCGAAGACTTCCTGCCCGACCGGACGGCCACGAAGGCGCGGAAGACACTGTTCTTGTTGAGCCACCTCACACGCATGTACGTGGGCCGCGATTTCGACTTCGACGTGCAACTCGTCCTGCGAGCGCGAGAGGTACCCCCCTGCCGAATGACCGATAGCGGTTTCGGTGCCCGGCTCGGCTGGAACACCTGGCTCATCTCGGACCAGGCCGCCAAGGACGCGGACGATCCGGTGTTCGAGGGGGAAACGCTGGTGTTCGTGGCGGAATAAGGTTCGTCAATCTTGATTGGACGGGCTCCGCCGACTCGTCGCTCCAAGTCCGTCGTCGCCCCGACCCCGGCCTCGCTCGAACCGCTTCGCAGTTCTGCGCTCGACCGGGGACCGGAAAAACTCCAATTCCCAATCGGTATTGAGTTTAAATGTCTGAATAATTCACGCCCCCGGCTTGCGAAGAACCATGCGCCGCATTATTTCTCTTCCGGCATGACGAGTCGAACGCATTTCCGCCCAATCGCGCCAAGCCCAGTTCGGCTCCCGGTGGAGGTTGTCTTGTGTCGGGAAGTATTCGCCATCTGTTGAACGTCGCGGCGGAACTGCGGGCCGCGGGGTATGCCTGGAACGTCGTCGCCGAACGGGTTCAGCGCCGGCCGTCCACCGTTCAGCAGTGGCCCCGGCGATTCGCCCTCGACTGGGCCGAAGTTTACCGCGACGCCCAGACGCGGCGCTTCGACGAAATGTGCAATGAAGCATTGAACGTGCAGCGATCGTTGTTGCATTCGACCGAGGAACGAACTCAACTCAAGGCGGTCGAGATTTGGTTGAAGTCCGGGGCGGCCGCGTTCGGTCGAAATGGCACGATGGTCGTTCCGGCCCCGCGTATCGAGCCGGTTCGACCTCCCAATGTCGTTCCGCCGAACGCGGATCGAGCCGACGCGACGGAGCGGAATTCGCCTACGCCGCCCACCGTCGCATCGGCCCGATTGTTCGTCGCCTCGATCGTCCTGCTCGCGGTCACGTCACTCCAGCTTCGCTACGATGTCGCCGACGTCTTTCGCTTCAGCCGATTTGAACTCGGCACCGTTCAAAATCGTCCCGATCACGCGGTTGTTTTCGATGGCCGACAGGGTGTAGCGCATTCCGGGAACGAAGCCTTTGAGTTTGAATCGCCCGTTCACGTCGGTGCGGATTTCGTGGTCTCGGAGCGAGGTGGACCGGGGATCATTATCTTCGATCAAGCGGGTGAAGCTCAGGCGCACGTCGGCCATCGGTTGGCCATCGCCGTTGACGAATCGCCCGGTCAACGTGGCCCAGGGGGCGAGCTTGATGTCGATTCGTTCGGTTTCCTTGCCGGTGATGATCGCCATGCCGGCGAGCTTGCGCTCGGAGTGGATGAAGCTCACGGCTCGCGAATCGGTCAGGCCGGTCGCCTCGAACTCGGCCGACCGCTGCGTGACGCGCTCCCATTCGCCGAAGACCAGTGGCGACGACTTCAGCCCGCACGCCTGCGCGCCGGTGACGGGCTTGCCGTCCGGGTCGAGCAAGCGAAGCTTCACCGATCGGCCGACATCGAGCGTGACCGTGATCGACTTGCCTTGCTCGCCGGCCTTGACTTCGATCGGCGTCAACACATTGAAGTTCGTCGGATGGCACAGACTCGGGCCGGTGTTCAACAACGGTCCCTGAGCGTACATTCGGTCCTTGAATTGCCCCGCCCCGACCGCAACGGGATAGCTTCCATTCAGGGCCCGGAACGCGATCACGCCTTTCGCCGCCGGGATAACCAGCTTCGTTTCACCACTGACTGTTTGCGCTTCGTGGTCGCCTGGCACCGTGAAGCCGGGGATCGTGCGATAGATTGGATCGTCGAGGAACATGAAGTACGAGAAGCGGCCGAGCACCGGCTTCCCCTTGGAATCGACGGCCTTGAGCGTGACCGGCACGCCGGGCGTCAGGTCGAAATCGACCGCGGCCGGGTTGAAGCCCGTCGGAATGGGGACGCCTCGCAGTTGCATCAAGTAGGGGGCATCGCTGGGCGGGGAGGCGCGAAGCAAGTTCCCGGCCGCGAGCGGCAGGCCTTCGATCGTGTAGCGCCCCTGAGCGTCGGAGATGACCCGATGCTCGTGACGCCCGCTGATCGGGTTGTTCGCCAGTTTCTCGGTCACGATCACCGCGCCGGCGATCGGCTTGCCGGTCGATCGATCCTTGACGATGCCGCTCACCGTTCGACCGGGGGCGAGCGCGAGATCGAAGCCGCTGCCGGCATAGGTCATCGTTGGCGTGTCCGCTCCGCGCCGTTCCCATTCGGACACGGTCAACACTTCGCAGTCGTGGGTCATGGCGCGAATCGTTCGCGCTTCAACGTTGGCGCCTTCGATACGCAAGACGGCCAAACGTTCGCGACCCAGGCCGGCCAGACTGAACCGACCGTCGGCCCCGGACTTCACGGCCGGGAACGCTTCCCCGACATCGCGACCCATCCACCCGCCTTCGAGCCCCATCATGTACTCGCGCTCGATTGGGTAGCCGATCTTCTTCGCCTTCAGGTCCGCGACGAGCTGGTTCAGATCGCCACCGGCCTTGATCGGGCGCATCAAGCCTTGCAAACGAACTGTGGCGTTCGCGATCGGCTTCCCTTCGAGGTTGAGCAAGCGTCCGGTGAGCGGCTTGTCGTCCTTGCCCAGTCGAATGGTCGCGTTCTTCGGGTCGATCGCCTTGGGCCACAGGTCGAGCCACTCGGCGGCATGGCCTTCTTTCCAGGCGAACAGCGTCGCGGTCTTCCACGGCTCCGGCGCTTCGGGTTGAACGAACTCGTCCTTCTTCATCGCGAAGTGGAACTTACCCTCGGCATCGGTCGTGGCGCGAACCGGAATTGGCTGGGCCTTCGGCGTGTAGTAGAGGACGTGAATCTTCGCCCCTGCGACCGGCTTGTTGTCCGAATCGACGACTCGGCCGCCATACTCGATCGAATCCATCGATGGCTTGACCGGATCGACTTTCTTCTCGGCCGGCGGATCGGCGACCGGGCCGGCCCGCAAGAGTTCGGGATCGCGCGGCAAGCCGATTGCCAGGCCAGCGGCGAGGATCAATCCAAAGACCGTGGCATACTTCAGGGTGGTCATGGCCGTTGCTCCATGTGCCAGGGCCGAGGCCCCGGCGCTGGGCGTCCCGGAGGCCGCCCGCAAGACGTGTTCGATCAGTCGAGACGATGGTCCCGCCACCATCTCGGAGTTCCCGATGGCCGCGATCAGCCCGGCCGACAAGGCGATGCCGCGTTTCTCGAGTCGATTCTTCAACTTGACCCGGCCGCGTTCGAGTCGGCCGCGAACGACATCGAGCGTCCAACCGAGTCGGTTGGCCGCTTCGTCGCGCGACAGACCTTCGAGGTAGCAGAGCAACAGGGGCAAGCGAAGCGGATCGGGCAGTCGATTCAGTTCGTCGTGCAGGATGCCGCAGGCTTCTTGCCACGACAGGTCGGTCGGCTCGGCGGACTCGGTGGGGACGACGTTCTTGAGCAGGGCGCGGCGTCGGCCGGCCGTATCGCGTGCCCGCACCGCGATCCGGTGCGCCACGCCGAACAGCCAACTGCCGAGCGCATTCTTGTTTCGCAACGCGGCCGGCTTCTGCAAGAGCACG
>JANLUE010000333.1:0-2532 GCA_031363325.1 Gemmataceae bacterium | reverse complement strand
ACCAGCCTGATCCTGCAGGTCTGGACCGAGAAGCACGGCCGACTCGGGCTCGAAGTGGCCGACTGGTTCCCGGAGCTCGCGACCTGCGTCGACGACCTCGCCTTCGTCCGCTCGATGTACACGACCGACAACGATCACGGGGCCGAGTTCCAGATGCACACCGGCCGACACGTGCTTGAGGAACAGCAGCCGGTCCTCGGGTCGTGGGTGAACTATGGGCTCGGCACGTTGAACGAAAACTTGCCGCAGTTCGTGTTCCTCGGCCAATACAAGGATTCGCGGGTCAAGAAGAACTTCGCGGCCGACTATCTGGGCCCGCAATACGCCGGGTTCGAATTGTCGCTCGACCCGAAGAACCCGTTGCCGTTCGCCACGCGCGGCAAGGGCGTGTTCGCGAAGGAACAGGAAGCCCAGTTCGACTTCGTGAACGAACTCAATCGGCTCGCGGCCGTCGAATACCCGGACGACCCGCAACTCCGAGCCCGCATCAAGAGCTACGAACTCGCCTTCCGCATGCAGAAGGCGATCCCCGAAGTGCTCGACCTCACGAAAGAAACCGAGGAAACGAAAAAACTGTACGGCATCGACAACAAGGAAACCGAAGTCTACGGCCGACGCCTACTGGCCGCCCGCCGATTGGCGGAGCAGGGGGTACGCTTCACGCTCGTTTATCTCAGCGACTACGGCGAATGGGATTCGCACAACGAATTGCAAAAGCTCCATGCCCGGAGCGCGGGCCGGGTCGATAAGCCGCTCGCGGGGTTGGTTCGCGATCTGAAGCGAACGGGCCTCGATAAGGACGTGCTGGTCGTGTGCGCGACGGAGTTCGGCCGAACGCCCGGCCTCGAGACCCGCGACGCCTACAAGATGCCGACCGGACGCGACCACCATCCACATGGGTTCACGATCTGGATGTACGGGGCCGGGATCAAACGCGGCGTCGTCCACGGCGCGACCGACGAGTTCGGCTTCCACGCCGTCGAATCGCCGCACTACGTGACCGACCTACACGCCACAGTGCTGGATCGATTGGGCCTCGACGGCAAGCGCCTGGATGTCCCCGGCCGCAAGCGCCTCGACATCGATCACGGGAATGTGATTCGAGAGATTTGCAGTTGACTGAAGTTACTCCGCTCGCCATCAACCAAACAACCCCTTCACCACGCGACCGCCCGTGATCGGCGTGGGTCGGCCCGTCAAGTCGGCGAAGTGGCCGGCCGGGTCGACGCCGAGGCTCGCGAACATCGTGGCCGTCAGGTCGGCCGGGGTCACCGGGTTGAGCGACGGGTAGGCACCAATTTTGTCCGACGCGCCGAATGTCGCTCCGCGTTGCACGCCGGCACCAGCCATCGCGATCGAATAGCACGCGGCCCAGTGTTTGCGGCCCGGCGTGGTGCCGTCGAAGTTCGGCTCGCGGGCGACTCGTGGCGCCCGGCCGAATTCGCCCATGCAAACGACGAGTGTCGACTCGAGCAGGCCACGAGCGTCCAAATCTTCGATTAACGCCGAGAATCCCAGATCGAAGCGCGGCAACAGATGATCGCGGAGCGATTCGAAGATGTCATTGTGCGTGTCCCAGCCATATTCATCGGTGATCGTCGCCGCCTTGTCCTGGCCGCGAATGTTGTGATTGAAGAACGCCGTCACCCAGGGCACGCCGGCTTCGATCAAACGCCGGGCGAGCAGACACGCCTGGCCCGCCCGATTGCGGCCGTAGCGATCGCGCACTCGATCGGGCTCTCGGTCCAGGTCGAACGCCCGCGCCGTCGCCGTCGAATCGAGCAGGTCGAATGCCTGGCGCGTGAACGCATCACTATCGATCCGCGGCCGGGCCGATTCCATTTGCCCGAGCAACGACTCCCGACCGTGCAGTCGAACGGACGGCACGTCGGCCAGTTCATCAAGGCCGTGGAAGGCGGCGCTCGACGCGGTCACATCGCCGATCAAGAGCGGTTCGCAAGCCCGGCCGAGGAAGCCCGAGTTCTGGCCGGGCGACGGCAACTCCGGCACCAGGAGGGGGCCGTTCACATGGACCGCCGTGTACGGCAAGTGCTTCGCGGGCCGGGCCCGATGCAACACCGCCCCGTAGGTCGGGAAATCGGTCGGCGCGACGGGCGGGTTGCCGGACTTCACCTTGTGAAACTGGCCCGTGAGCGCGAGATACGCGGCCGTTCCGTGATCGAGATCGTCGTGGGTCATCGACCGAACGACCGTGAGCCGATCGGCGATCTTCGCGACCCGCGGCAAGTGTTCGCCGACTCGCAGGCCGGGGACGGCTGTCGGCGTCGAACCAAATGCACCGCGAATCTCGACCGGGGCACCGGGCTTCGGGTCCCACGTCTCGAACTGGCTCATCCCGCCACTTGTGAACACGACGAGCACTGACTTCGCTTTCGCGGGTATGCTTCCCGCCGCGCCGGCCCGGGCAAGCGGCAGGGCGGCCCCGACGCGCAACCATTCCCGGCGGTTCAGGAAGAGACGCATCCCCCGAGTATAATCGACGTTTACAGCCCGGCCTAGCCACAACCAAAG
>JANLUE010000319.1:0-1989 GCA_031363325.1 Gemmataceae bacterium | reverse complement strand
CGCTGCAGGCGTTCTGGACCAAGGCCGACCGCACCCAGGCGAACGTGAAACTGGCCGTCACCGAAGCAATGCGGGGCGGGTTCACGATGCGGGTCACGTACGTCCACGAGAATCGGGCGTACCTGGAGAATCGCCACGTCGACGTGCCGTGGTCGAACAAGGATCTGACGGTGAAGTGGGAACGGTTCGTGAACAAGCTCGAGCCGGGCAAGAAGGAAACCTTCACCGCTGTCGTTGGTGGTCCGAAGGCCGCCCAGGTCGCGGCCGAGACGGTCGCCACGTTGTACGACGCGTCGCTGGACGCCTACATGCCGCACAACTGGATGCACAAGTTCGGCGTGTTCCGCCACGACCACTCGAACATCAATTTGCAATTCGAGAATAGCGCTCGGTATCTGCAACATTTCCGCGGCCAGTGGGGTGGCGGTTATGTGAACGCGGAAGCCCGCTACCGCGCGTTGCCCGCGGACCTGACCGTGAATCTGTGGAACTACATGTACTTCCAGCGCGATGGGATAATGGCGACCGGGGGTGCCCCTGCACCGATGACGGCCGCTCCAGGAGCGAAGTTCCGCGGCGGGGCGGAGTTGGAATCCGCCGCGCTTTCGGACCGCACTGAGGGACTCGCCAAGTCGGACAAGCGCGGAGCCAATGGCGCGCCGGGCGAGCCTGGCGGGGCACCATCGGGCCCCGACCTCAGTCAGGTCGCCGCCCGCAAGAACCTGAACGAACTCGCCTTCTTCTTCCCGCACCTGACAACCGATGGCGATGGCAACGTCCGCATGGAGTTCACCATGCCCGAGGCCCTCACCAAGTGGAAGTTCATGGGCTTCAGTCACGACAAGGAACTCCGGGCCGGCTTCCTCCAAGATGAACTCGTGACGGCCAAGGACCTGATGGTCGAACCGAACCCGCCGCGCTTCCTTCGCGAAGGTGACGCCCTTGAGTTCAGCGTCAAGGTCACGAACCAGTCTCAGGTGAAGGCGTCCGGCACGGTTCGCCTGTCGCTGGCCGACGCCCGGACCGACAAGCCGATCGACGCGGCGCTCGGCAACATGGACGCCGACCGCAAATTCGAAATCGACCCCGGTACCTCGAAGAGCTTCTTCTGGCGACTCAACGTGCCCGATGGTCAGGGGCCGATCGTCTATAAGGCCGTCGGCGCGACCGACAAGTTGTCTGACGGCGAACAGGGGGTTCTGCCAGTACTTTCCAAGCGAATTCTGGTCACGGAATCGATCGCCCTGCCGATTCGCGGCAAGCAGACCAAGACGTTCGACTTCGCCAAGCTCCGCGAGTCCGGCAAGTCGGACACGCTGCAACATCAGTCGTTGACGATCCAAATGACCTCGCAGCCCGCGTGGTACGCCGTCATGGCCCTGCCCTACCTGATGGAGTACCCGTACGAGTGCTCGGAGCAGACGTTCAATCGGCTCTACGCGAATTCGATCGGCCGGCACATCGCCACGGGCGATCCGAAGATTCGCAAAGTGTTCGACCAGTGGAAGAACACCCCGGCCCTGGATTCGCCGCTCGCGAAGAACCAGGACTTGAAAGCGGTGATGATCGAAGAGACCCCGTGGCTTCGCGCGGCCGACAAGGAATCGGAAGCGCGACGCAACGTCGGCATCCTGTTCGACGAAAACCGCCTGAACGACGAGACGGCCCGGGCCCTGCGCAAGTTGGCCGACATGCAGTCGGGTACCGGCGCATGGCCGTGGTTCCCCGGCGGGCCGGACAACGATTACATCACGCTGTACATCACGACCGGGTTTGGCCGACTGCGGCACCTCGGCGTGCCCATCGATCCAGGCCCGGCGATCAAGTCGCTCACACGGCTCGACGGCTGGGCGGACCAGATGTATCGACTGGCCTTGAAGCACAAGCCCGACGAGAACCATCTGAGTTCGACGATCGCGCTGTACCTCTATGGCCGCAGTTTCTTCCTGCCGGATCGGCCGATCGCCCCGGAGCACGCGCAAGCCGTCG
>JANLUE010001392.1:0-1887 GCA_031363325.1 Gemmataceae bacterium | reverse complement strand
CTCGCCGAACTGGTGCAGAGCGTGTTGGAGATCGCCCAACATCTGCAACATTGCCGCGGCAAGCGGATCATCTTCCAGCCGTACAGTCGAGTCGTCGCGGGAGTCTGCGGCGAGGACATCAAGTCGGTGGTTTTGAATTTGGTGGTAAATGCCCTGGAAAGCATGGAGGAGGGCGGGGTATTGACGATCACGCTCAAAGGAGTGGGATCGGAGGTGGAGTTGATGTTCACGGACACTGGGTGCGGAATGGCGCCCGAGGTTTTGAACAACATCTTCGAGCCGTTCTATACGCGCAGTCGGACGGGCAAGGGCACGGGCCTGGGGCTGTTCATCAGCCACCACATCGTGGAGCAACACGGCGGGGACATCCGGGTCGCCAGTGGCGGCTCGGGGCAGGGCAGCACGTTTACGGTGCGCCTGCCGATCAACCCCGTCCAGGGGGCGGACGTCGCACACGTTCTGCCGTTCGGGCCGGCACGGATGCCGGTCGGTTTGAAGACGGAGGATGGAATTGGCCACGCCGCCTAATAGCCTTCGCGTTCTGTTTGTGGACGACGAAGTTTCGTTGCAAGAGTTGATGCGCGCCGAGCTGCCGCGGCTCGGGCACGAGGTCACCGTCTGCCCGGACGGCCGCTCGGCCCTGCGCACCATGGAGAAGGCCACGTTCGACGCGGCCATCCTCGACCTCAAGATGCCCGACATGACGGGCATCCAGGTTCTCGAGCGCTTGAAGCAAGTCTCCCCGGATACCGAAGCGGTCATGATGACCGGCTACGCCAGCAAGGAGACGGCCGTCGAGGCGATGCGGCTCGGCGCGTTCGATTACATCGAGAAGCCTTGCAAGCTCGTCGAGATCGAAGCGATCCTGCTCAAGATCGTCGAACGACGCAAGCTGAAGAACAAGAACAGCGCCCTGCAGACGCGCATCCACGTGGCCGAGGGGCCGAACCGCCTGATCGGCGACGCGCCGGCCATGTCGACTGTCTCGCGCTTGATCGCCACGATCGCCCCGACCGAGGCCACGGTCCTGATTCAGGGTGAGACGGGCACGGGCAAAGATGTCGTCGCCCGGACGATCTACCAGCTCAGCAAACGGGCCGACATGCCGTTCGTCCCGGTGAACTGCGGCGCCCTGTCGCCGACGCTCGCCGAGAGCCAACTGTTCGGACATCGCAAAGGTTCGTTCACCGGTGCCGACCGCGACCACAAAGGGTTCTTCGAAGTCGCCAACGGCGGCACATTGTTCCTCGACGAACTCGGCGAGCTCGACAAGAACGTGCAAGTGAAACTGCTGCGGTTCCTCGAATCGCACGAGGTCTATCGGCTCGGCGACACGGAACCGATCCGTTCCGACGTGCGCGTGATCTGCGCCACGAACCGCGACCTGCGGAAGATGATCGCGGAAGAAGACTTCCGCGAAGACCTGATGTATCGGCTGAACACCTTCGAGATTCAACTCCCCCCGCTCCGCGAACGTCGGGCCGATTTGCCCGCCCTGGCGAAGCACCTGTTGGCCCGCACCGCGAAGCGGCCGATCGACCAGATCGAAGGCTTGCTCACGCCCGAGGCGTTGCAGGTGATGCTCGAATATCACTGGCAAGGAAACGTCCGCGAGCTCGCGAACGCGATGGAGTACGCGTACATCGTGGCCGGCGGCGGCCCGATCGGCGCGGCCCACCTGCCGCAACAAGTCCGCGCCCGCCTCGTGCCAGCCCCACGCGCCAGCCAAACTCCGATGGCCGGACCCGCCATCCTGTCGATGCCCCAGGCCGGCGGCCGAACGCTCGCCGACATCGAGATGGAACACATCCTCCGCACGCTTGAAAAGAACGGCGGCAATAAACCCAGCACCGCGAAGGAACTCGGAATCAGCCTGAAGACGCTCTA
>JANLUE010000269.1:0-2416 GCA_031363325.1 Gemmataceae bacterium | reverse complement strand
AGGAAGTAGGCGCGACCCTCGGTCCGGGGAAACGCCAAACGAAACGGCGAGTCGCCGATCACGATTTCGCTTTGAAAGACGCTGTCTTTCAGGAAGCCGACGAGGCGCACGCGCATCGAGTGGCCGGCCTCGTTGGGGATTTCGAGTTCGTCGCCCAGGCCCTTTTTCAATTGCCAGACGGCCGTGTTCTCCTCGACGAACGCGGGCACCGGATCGAATTCGTTGGCCTGACGCAACAGGAGCCACGGATTCGCCTTCTGTTCGGCCGATTCGGCGAGCGTGCCGCTGAACCGAAACCCACCGCGCTCGACGAGGGAATCGGGCACGCCGAGGACGCGGGGGCGAGTCGCCTGATACAGGTTCAAGCAACTGGCGTCGTCGCCGGCCCGAACCCGTAACGCATAAACCGATGTCGAATTGATAACGCGTTCGATTTCCTCTTGCCGTGCGTCGCGGCGCTCGCCGTCCAGGTCCGGGATCGTCTGCACGTAGCGGCGGGCGAGCCGGCCGATCTCCTCCCTCCCCGGTTCGCTGGCGAAGTCGAAGAAGATCGGCGAATCGGCTTCGGCCAGGAACGGCAAGCCGCCGCTACCCCCCGTCTTCTCAACGAATTCTTGGTCTGGTTCCCGGCGAAACGATTCGACGGCTACGAGCAGGAACGCGGCCGACGCGAGTAGGCCGGCCGTGAGCAAGCTTCGGGTTGGGTTGCGGGTCGCATTGCGAACGCCGAGCCGACCGAGCGCCTTCACCGTGGTGTGACGTGGCCGTTTGAGCCACATCCAGATGACCGCGAGTCCGGCCGTGAGCAACATCGCACCGCCGCCAAAGAATGTGCCCGCGCGCGGTTCGCCCGCTGGCACGGCCGGGGCCAGCGCGATCAAAACGATCGCGCCGACGAGTCCCGCGATCGCGATTCGCCGACCCCAACGCGACGACTCATTGGCTGGGGTTTCATCGCCGCTCACGCCTTTCAGCAGGCGCGAGGGTTCGATCTTGTTCAGCCCCCGGACCGCCCACCAGACGGCCAACATACTCATGGCGATTGAGGCGACGAAGCCGATCGCCAGGCTCGTGGCCGACACGTGCAATTCGAGAAACGAGCCGACGGACCGCGTCGGCCACAGCCGAGCCAGCACGCCAAGCATCGCGGCCGCGTAACCGACTGCGCCGAGCAGACCGACGAAACTCCCGATGACCGAAACGATCAAACCTTCCGCGAGCAGTTGTCGGCGAACGGTGCGGAGCGGATAGCCGGTCGCGCGCAGCAGGCCGACTTCGCGGGCCCGCTTTTCCAGGTTCAGACGAAAGAGCAGCCCGACCAACATCAGGGCGGCGACGATCAGGAAGAAACTGAACGCGAGGAACAACATGCCGAAATCGGTGCTGCCACGCCCGGCATCGGTGAGCCGTTGGCGAACGGGGTCGAACGTGAAGCCGCCACGATTCGGTTCGAGTTTTTGCAACACGACTTCGCGCACACTGCCGGACGTGGTCGGCGTCGGGGCGGGTTTCGGATAGAGTCGGACGGATGTGGTGTCGCCGAACCGCGTACCCCAGAGTTTTCGGGCGGCGGCCAGCGTGATGTAAGCCTTGGGCGTGGTGCGGTGTTCGCGCCAGTAGCGTTCGTCGCGCGGCTTGATGCGGCGATTGTCGTACGGGAACGGCGGGTCCCACTGGCTGATTTCGAGTTTGTCCGTGATGCCGGGAAACTCAGGCACGAGGTCCGGGTCGCCGGCGGGCCCGGCGATGGGCACGATCGCCTTCAACTTGAAGCTGGCCGTCGTTTCTTCGACCTGCCCTTCTACCTCGGGCTTGAAATAGGTGAGCGTGATTCGGTCGCCCGGCATCGCCTTGATCGGCGATTCCTTCCAATCGGTGAGCACGATTTCGTCGTCGTTGAACCAGACACCAGTGGGGTTGCCGCCGATCGGGCCGATGTCCGAACGCGGGAGTTCGATCCCCGCGACGACCGAGTACGGAATCTCGCCTCCCGGTCCGGCGATCGTGTTCGCGAGGTAGACGAACGTCGCGGCCGGGTCGCAGTTCGCCGGTCCGGACGCGCGATACGCCGCTTCGACGGCCGCCGGCTCGAGCAACAAGCGGCGACTCTCGACGCTGAAGTAGTCCTTTCGCACCGGAAAGTTCGGCACCTTCAAGCCCCAGTCTTCGAGCGTGAGTTTCGCATCGAGCGCGGCCTGTAGCGGTTCTAACGGCTGGGGCGCGGACAGTAGCGCGTTCACCCGGCCCGGTTGTTCCGCTTCCGATTGCAACAGTTGCAGCGGTACGATCAAATTGAGCGAAGTTGCCGGGCTGGGAATCTTGAAGGCGGACGACTCTGGGCGAATCACCGGCTTCTGCGAGAAGCCGAAGACCAAAGAAGCCCGCGACCCCTATTACACGCCCGCCGAGGAGATCG
>JANLUE010000180.1:0-5079 GCA_031363325.1 Gemmataceae bacterium | reverse complement strand
CGCGAAGGCGGCGAGCGACTTCGGGGCCGTCCGATTGAACTTCGCCAGGATCGGGCCGGCCGCCGACTCGAAGCCCGCATCGGGGAGATCGGCGACGGCCCGCCACGGTGCGAGTAACTCATCGTCCGGTTTCGCCGTGCGAAGGTACTCCGACCAGCCAATCACAAACTCGACGATGAGCGTGCGGTCGCGGGCCACGTCGTCGGCCGAGCCGGCCGAGGCACGACGACCTGCCATCGGGCGGGTCGCCTTCTCGACCGGCAGGACCGCCAATTTGTCGAGGTGCGGCAACGGGCCGACGCCTTCGATCGCGAGTGTGTTCTTGCCTTCCTTCAGGCGAACTCGACCCTCGGCGTGCCACGCTTGATGCTCCGGATACCAGCCGCCCGTCGTGTTCTTCGCGACCTTTTCCAAGGCGAGTTTGCCGTCGATCGAGATGTTGATCGGTCGACTGTCGAGCGCGGCGTAACGAAGTTCCAAATCGAATTCGCCCGCGGTCGGTGCGACGACCACGTACTCGGCTTTGTTGTGTGCCGGCTCGAGCGACAGCACGATGCCGATCCCCCGGCCGTAGGTCGAATCGTCCGTGTCGGCGTTGCCGCGGCGAAACTTCTCGGCCTCGACGACGATCGCCCCAACCGTTCGGCCGTTGGACATGCGGGGTGCGTTGGCCGGCGCGGTCGCATCGGCCGCGGCGAGCAGATACTCCGAGAGCCGCATTCGCGCATCGGCCAACACGCGGGCGCGCAGGGCGGCGCTCGCCGACTGGATTTCCGCTTCCTTCGCCGCGATGGTTTTGGCCCGCGCGGCCGCGACCTCGGGCCGCTCCGGTGACGGCAGCTTGCGTTCGTGGGCCTGGGCCACGGTCGCGAGGTTCTTCATCGTCCGCGTGCTCGTGAAAATCGCGAGCAGGCCGTAGTAATCGCGTTGCGGGAGGGGGTCGAACTTGTGATCGTGGCAGCGGGCACAGCCAATGGTCAGCCCCAGGACCGCCTTGCCGAGCGTGTCGAGTTGCTCGTCGGCGATGTCGAGCTTCATCTTCTGTTTGTCCGGCTCGGCAAGGAGTTTCGGCCCGATCGCCAGGAAGCCAGTGGCCGTCAGGCGATCGGGGTTTGTGCCAGCGTCGGGCAACAAGTCGCCGGCGATTTGTTCGCGGACGAACTCGTCGTAGGGGCGATCTTCGTTGAACGCCCGGATCACATAGTCGCGATACCGCCAGGCGTTGGACATGGCCGTGTTTTCGTCGAGCCCGTTGGAATCGGCGTAGCGAGCGAGGTCGAGCCAGTGGCGACCCCAGCGTTCGCCGTAGTGCGGCGACTGTAGGAGACGATCGACCACTTTCTCGAACGCATCGGGGGCCGGGTCGCTGACGAACGCCGCGATCTCTTCCAGCGTGGGCGGCAAGCCAATCAGGTCGAACGTGGCGCGTCGCAAGAGTGAATAGCGATCGGCCTTTCGAGTTGGACTGAGTCCTTTCGCCCGAAGCTTTTCCCCGATAAACGAATCGATCGCATTCGACCCCCCTCGGGGCACCGCCGAATCGGCCACGGTTTGAAACGCCCAGAACTGTCGTTGCGATTCGGTAAAAAGTTGGCCCGGCTTCGCAACCTCGGCCGACTTCGCACTGTCCGGCCAGGCGGCCCCGTTCTTGATCCACGTTTCGAGGTCCGCGATCTCGGATTCGGCGAGCCGACCCTTCGGGGGCATCTTCAAGTCTTCAGCCGCATGTCGGACGGCCGCGATCAGGCGACTCTTCGCGGGCTCGTTCAACACGATGGCCGGCCCCGAATCGCCGCCCTTCATCGCCTCGGCTCGACTCGTCAGGCGGAGCCCACCCTTCAACTTTTTCGCGTCGGCCCCATGGCACTCGAGGCAGTGCGCGATCAGCAGTGGCCGAACCTTTTTCTCGAAGAACTCGACGCGCGCGTCCTGGGCGGAACACGTCGCCGTGGCGAGTAAAATCGCGATGATCGCGGACCGAATCATGGAGGAAAGCTCGAGGCGGGACGTTCGTTGGCGCTCATTGATTTTAGGCGAAACCCATTACTTCCCAAGCCCAGCGTGGTACGATGGAAAAAGTTGACGACCCGCGCGGCCGAACCTGGGAGTACGAATGGCCAACCCCGAGAAGCTCAAGCTCGCCAAGGACATCTCGTTCAAGGCGATCGCGTTCGGCGTGGCCCGCGTGCCCAAGAGCAATCGCATCTACCTGGGGGCGTCCGACTTCAAGGTCTACGAACTCGATGTCGCCGCCGCGAAGCCCGAGCCGAAGGAACTGTTCGCGCACGAGACCTACGTCACTGGCGTGGCGCTCGCGGGCAAGACGCTCGTCTCCGGCGGCTACGACTGCAAGTTGACCTGGTTCGACATCGACGCCAACAAGGTGATCCGCACGACGGACAAGGCGCACGCCAAGTGGATTCGCGGCGTGTTCGCGAGCCCGGACGGCAAGCTCGTCGCCAGCGTGGCGGACGACATGGTCGGCCGACTCTGGGACGCGGCGACCGGCAAGATCGTCCACGAGCTGCGTGGCCACGCCGAGAAGACGCCGACCGGCTTCGGCTCGATGCTCTACGCGGCCGCGTTCAGCCCGGACGGCAAGCACCTCGCCACGGGCGACAAGGTCGGCAAGGTGAAAATCTGGGAAGTTGCGAGCGGCAAGCCGCTCGCCGAGCTCGAAGCGCCGGTCATGTACACCTGGGATCAAACGCAACGTCTGCATTCGATCGGCGGCATTCGTTCGTTGGCATTCTCGCCGGACGGCAAGACGTTGGCCGTCGGCGGGACGGGGAAGATCGGCAACATCGATCACCTGGAGGCGAAAGGCCGAATTGAACTTTTCGACTGGTCGGCCGGCAAACGCCTCGCCGAGTTCACGTGCGACAAACAGGGCCTGGTGAATCATCTGGAATACGCCACAGACGGCTCCTGGCTGCTCGCGGCCGGCGGGGCCGGCGAAGGTTTCCTGGTGTTCGTCGACGCGGCCGGCAAGAAGGCGATCCGCAGCGAGAAGGTCGCAATGCACGTCCACGACGTCGCCTCAAACGAGGACGGCGAATCGCTGATCGTCGCCGGGCACAATCGTGTCGTGGTGTTCGAGATGAAGGGGTGAGGATTCCGCCATGAACTTTTCCGCCAAAGCGACACGACTCGTTCTCGAAGCGTTGGATCACTATGTCGAGTTCCTCGAGCGCCGAATCGAGACTGAAGAATTGTCCGAAGATGAACTGTCGGACCTCACCAACGACCAAGCATATTTGCAATCGATCGTGGACGATTTGAAGGAACCGACTCTGAGCGATGATGTCATGGTGCCGGTGAGTTGACGGGTCGTTTCGAATCGGGTAGGCTTCCGACATGGATTACGCGCGGCTTATCACTATCGAACCCGGCAAACGAAGCGGTCAGCCGTGCATCCGGAGAATGCGCATCTCGGTTCGTGACGTGTTGGAATACCTCGCTGGTGGCATGAACGTCCAAGAATTGTTGGCAGACTTCCCGGAGTTAACCGTCAACGACGTTCGGGCTTGTTTCGCGACTTGCGATCAAAGTGTGCCCGACAGTGCCGCGACAATGTGAACCCCATGAACCTCTCCTCCCGTCGCGACTTTCTTCGCCGCTCGGCCCATGGGTTCGGGGCGATCGCGCTTTCAACGTTGCTCGCCGAAGAGGCTGCGGCCGCGCCGTCGAACGTCGTCGAGCCGTTTCGACCGCGGGCCCCGCACTTCGAGACGAAGGCCAAGAGCGTCATCTTCCTGTTCATGGAGGGTGGGCCGAGTCACGTCGATCTGTTCGACCCGAAGCCCGAATTGACCCGTCGCAACGGCCAGCCGCTGCCGGCCAGCTTTGGCCGTGTGATCACCCCGATGGGTACCGGGGGTAACAGTTTGCTGGCCAGCAAACGCAAGTTCGCCAAGCACGGCAAGGCCGGACTCGATTTCTCGGACTGGCTGCCGCATATGGCCCGGCACGCCGACGAGTTCGCCGTGCTGCGGGCCTGTCAGGCAGACGGCCTGAACCACGTCGGCTCCGTGTGCCAGATGAACACTGGGCACATCCTCGCCGGCAAACCGTGCCTTGGGTCATGGGCGCTGTACGGGCTCGGCACCGTCAATCAGAACTTGCCGGGCTTCGTGGTTCTGACGGATGGCGGCGAAGTCGTGGGCGGGTCGCGGAACTGGGGCACCGGCTACATGCCGGCCACTTATCAAGGAACGTTGTTCCGTCCCGGCAATAACCCGATCCTGAATCTCAAGTCCGACGCGGCCGACATTCGTCAGCGCGACAAGCTCGAACTCATTCAGAAGCTGAACGACATCCATCGCCGCGACCGATCCGACGATTCGCAACTCGCCGCCCGGCAGGCCGCGTACGAACTCGCGTTCCGCATGCAGGCCACGGCCCCGGAGGCCGTCGATCTGTCGCAGGAGCCCGATCGTGTCAAGGATGCGTACGGGCTCAATCGCAAGGAAACCGCCGAGTTCGGCCATCGCTGCTTGCTCGCGCGACGACTTGTCGAACGCGGAGTGCGGTTCGTGCAGATTTACTGCGGGGCCGGCAGCGCCTGGGACGCGCACGGCGACCTCGAAGGCAATCACACGCGGATGTGCGGCCGAGCGGACCAGCCAACGGCCGCGTTGCTCGCCGACCTGAAAGCACGCGGCTTACTCGATAGCACGCTCGTGATCTGGGGTGGCGAGTTCGGCCGCACGCCAATGACCGAAGGCAAAGATGGCCGCGATCACAACCCGTACGGCTTCACGATGCTCCTCGCCGGTGCGGGCGTGAAAGCCGGCACCGTTCACGGCAAGACCGACGAGTTCGGCCTCAACGGAGTCGAGGATCGCATTCACGTCCACGACTTCCACGCGACGATCCTGCACCTGCTCGGCTTCGACCACGAGAAGCTGAAGTTTAAGCACAATGGTCGCGACGAGCGGCTTACGGACGTAGCCGGAAACGTCGTGAAGGCCATTCTGAAATGACTCTGTTTGACCCGAAACGATATTCCGCTCCATTTGCCAAACTCTGGGCCATCGATCGGCTGCCCGAACTTGGGCCCGGTCGGCCCAACGCGGC
>JANLUE010000178.1:0-1315 GCA_031363325.1 Gemmataceae bacterium | reverse complement strand
GGTCGAGCCGCACGCCGGCCGGGTTCCCCATCGCCATCTCCCGTGAATGAGTTCGATTTCGTTGATGTGTCAGGGTACGGGCAGCGCCCGAGAAGTCGAGGCGACTCGTTCGCACGTGGAACCAGAATCGTCTCTCGCCAGTTGCCGATACATCACAAACACATCGACCGAGCCGAGTTCCCGATGTTGGAATGCGCTGGGAAGTCGGCCGACGATCTCGAAGCCGCACTTTTCCCAGGCTCGGACGGCACCGGTGTTGGAGCTGACCACATAGTTGAACTGCATGGCCCGGTAGCCGAGCTGGCGGGCCACGTCGAGCGAATGAATGCACATCGCAACGGCCAGGCCCTTGCCGCGGGCTTGCGGGCCAACGATGTAGCCCGCGTTCGCCACATGCTTACCACGGCCCGGTTGATTGGGCCGGATGAAGTACGTGCCGACGATTTCGCTCGCGAGCTCCGCGACGTAAGCCCGGCTCGGCGGGTCGAACCAAAGGTGACGTGCGACGGACTCGGGGGTGTTTTCGTCGTACGCGAAGGCATCGCCTGCCGACGCGACGGCCTGAAACATGGACCAGATCGCGGGCCAATCGGCCTCGGTGGCCGGGCGGATCGTCACTTCTTCTTTCGCTTCGCTTCCCATTCTTTCACGTACTTCGCGGGGTCGGCCTTGAACTCGTCCCGGCAACCGGAACAACACACGTAATAGGTCTTCCCCTCGAACGATACGGCCATCGTGCCGCGCCCGCCACTGACGATGCACTCGCGTTCCGAAGCCCCCACGTCCACGAACGCGACCCCCTCCTTGGTGAGGCCGACCGTGTACTTCTTCGTCCACAGCGTGCCCTTGGCCGGCTTCGTCTCGAGGCGATAAGTCACGCGGTTATCGTGCAGCAAGGCGATCGTGAGTCGTTCGACAATCGTATCGGCTGTTCGTTCGAAGACGACGTTCTTGTCCTTCAGGACACCGGTGAAAGTTCGCGTCTCTTTGGCTGGCGTGACAAGTTTCAACTCGAAGCCGTCGCGGGCCGCGTTGCAACGTAGTTCGCCGCTCGCGAATTGATTGCCATTCTCGAACGTCACGGTCAGCCAGGCGTCGTCGCCCTTGAACTGCCAGACCCAGGCAACAGTCTCGGTCCAGTGACCCTTCTGGCGTTCCTCCATCGACCCTTCCGGCAGCCCGCTCCCTTTCCAGGAACCGACGAGCACGTTGAGCGGCTTGAGCGCGTCCTTCGCGGCCCTGGGTGGATCAGCCGCGAGCGGCGTCAGGATCAAACAAACGAAGGCGAGCGGCAACTTCATGGAAGAACTCGATG
>JANLUE010000177.1:0-1843 GCA_031363325.1 Gemmataceae bacterium | reverse complement strand
ACGTGCTCGTCCTCTCGGGCGGCGGGGCCTATGGGGCCTATTCCGCTGGTGTTTTGCGTGGCTGGACCGAGTCCGGGCACCGGCCGTCGTTCGATGTCGTGACCGGTGTGAGTACCGGAGCATTGATCGCGACGCTCGCCTTCCTCGGGCCAAGTCGGGACGAACAACTCAAGACCTTCTACACGACGGTCAAGAACGACGACGTGTTCAAGCGTCGCTCGGACGTGCGGGCGGTGTTCTCGGACGCCTTCGCCGATTCGAGCCCCCTCGCCCATCAACTCGAAAAGAACATTGACTTCACCTTGATGAAGGAAGTCGCGGCGGAGTACGCCAAGGGTCGGCGACTTTACATCGGCACGACGCACCTCGAGTCGAAACGGCTCGTCGTCTGGGACATGGGGGCGATCGCCGGCCGTGGCGGGGCCGACGACCTCGTGCTGTTCCGCCGCGTGCTGCTCGCGTCCGCCGCGATCCCCGGGTTCTTTCCGCCCGTTCGCATCCCGGTCGAAATCGACGGCAAGCCGACCGAGGAACTCCATGTGGACGGCGGGGTAACGGCGTCGCTGTTCTTCCGCCCGCCGCAAGTCCCCAAGGATCTGGCGAAGTCGTTGGGCGATCGGCCGCTCGCGGGGTCGAACCTTTATGCGATCGTGGCCGGCAAGTTGTACGCGGACCCCGCGCCCGTCGAGCGCAAGCTACTATCGATCGTGGAGAACTCGGTCTCGGCCCTGCTCTACGCCC
Source organism: Gemmataceae bacterium (assembly GCA_031363325.1). Taxonomy (GTDB): domain Bacteria; phylum Planctomycetota; class Planctomycetia; order Gemmatales; family Gemmataceae; genus SIAJ01. The sequence continues at coordinate 1,102 of JANLUE010000177.1, read as the reverse complement.
AGACGCGTGGCGACCTGTTCCAACTCTTCGCGCTGACCCTGGCGACCGGAATGAACTATCGCATGGCCGCCGTCCCGATGGCCCTCGACGCCCCCAAGGACGCCACGTCGTTCGACCCGATCGAGATGACGCGATTGTACGAGGCCGGTCGAGCGCTCGCGAAAGAAGGGAGAGCCTGGCGCGCCGCGCCGCCCGGCCTCCTGCCCGGCGAAGAAGTGCCAACCCGCGGCGGGCCGAAACTCATCTCGACCAAATAGGCTCGACGACGGAACTCCGCCTACGACGCGAACTCAGTACTCAGTACTCAGCCCTTACTGTTCGTTACATAGCAAGGGCCTGTCATCAGGCGATCACGGCCCAGCCGATCAAATACGCGGCCCCGACGGCGAGCCCCAGCAGGTGAGCCCGGAATCGCGGCCAGTGTTTCACCGCCAGGATGCCGGCCGCGATTGGGCTGATGGCGACCAGGATCAAACACACGATCCCCGGCGCGAACGTGACCGACGAATCGACGATCGCGCGACCCAACAGTCCCCCGACCACATAAAGGACGAGCCCGGCGAGCGGTGGGACGACGAGCGCGTAGCCCCATTTGCGTCGCACCGCGAACGCTTCCTCGACGAAACGGGCGGCCGCGATCCCGATCCACACCGCCGCGAAGACGACCAGAACAATCCCTAAAGTCGTCGGTAGCGCGGTCAACGCGTCCGTCACAATCTTCATCGCTCGAACTCCAACGGCGATCTCGATGCCCGCAATTCTATCGGCCGGGCCGAATTTCCCGATCGGTCGGACGCGCGCGTGGCCTGAATTCGATAACGCGAACCGCCGCGCGTTCACTTCGATACTAGAGTTGCACACACCCGCCGATGCGCCATGCCGAAACCACTTCAGGATGCGGTTATGCCTCTGAGCAGCTTCCAACTCGAGAAGGCGACGCTCGATCTGCGGAACCAACGCGTCCACGTGGTCGATCGACCGCCGAACCGATTGCTCCAGTCGGACGAGGACTACTCCCTCCTGAAGATCATCGGCCGGGGCGGCATGGGGGTCGTATACCTCGCCGAACAACGGTCGCTTCGTCGCCAAGTCGCGCTCAAGG
>JANLUE010001371.1:0-2315 GCA_031363325.1 Gemmataceae bacterium | reverse complement strand
CGTTCTCCCGCTCGCTCTTGCGCTGTGCTCTTTTCCCATGCCTTTTGCTTGGTGAATCTCCGCGATCCTAACTCAAGTTGGAAATATGTCGTATCCGACATATAGTAAGACGATGGCACCGCCCGATGAAAAATATCTGGTTTGGCAATCCGGCGAGATCAAGACGCCTCCTTTCTCAAAGGAGGCAAGAATTGAAGCCGGCACGTTGCTCCGGCAGCTCCAATCGGGCAAGTCCTTGGTATGCCTCACTCCCGGCCAATGCCGCTTATCGGTAAGCGGTGCCATGAACTCCGCGTCAGGGACGAAAACCGTAACTGGCGGATCTTCTACTACCTGAACAGCGATGCAATCGTAATCCTCGCGGTGGAAAAGAAAACGACCCCAAAAGCAACGAAAGAGGTCATTGATCTCTGTCAGAAGCGACTGGGTGCTTATCAACGAGCTCTGAAGGATGCGGACTAAAGGGAAACAACATGAACCAGAAGAAGCGCGAAGCCCTTGAAGCGGCCGGGTTCCGAATCGGCGATGCCGGTGATTTTCTTGGCCTATCCGCGCCGGATCGTCGACTCTGTGAGCTTCGGGCGACTCTCAGCCAAGCTGTTCTTGCCCGACGGAAAGAAAAGGGCTTCACCCAACTCGATCTGGCCGGATTTCTGAAGTCCAGCCAGTCCCGAGTCGCAAAAATCGAATCCGGGGCGAGTGATGTCTCGCTGGACCTTCTGTTCCGTAGCCTCTTCGCCCTCGGGGGAAGCGTCGCTATCTCGAACGTCGGCAAAGCCATTCTCCCTCCTCCTAAGGTGACCAAGCGAACCGCTCTTGGTCCGAAGGTGGGAATGGTAAAAGCCAAGTCGCGACACCGCACCAGCGTGCGCGAACCCATTGACGAACCTTCAACGTGAACCCCAACGTTCGAAGTGGCGAACATCGGGTCGTTCACTCCGGCCCCCTTCGAAGACCTACGCGGTCGTCAGGACGACGATCGAGAACGGGCCGGCCGGGTAGCGGCTGCCGTCCGCGACGAGGCCACCCTGGCCGTCGGGCACGATGTCTTGCGGGCTCGGCAAGGTGGTGTCGACGACGCGACGCCATTTCTTGCCGCTCGGCGAGGGCGGGATCAGGAACGCCGTCGCCACATCGCCTCCGTTGATCGCGATGTAAATGTCCGCGTCTGGCGGCTCGTCCTCGCGGCCGATGAATCGGCCGTCGATCGCGAACGCGATCACGCGCGACTCCGGGCCGAAGTCCGGGCCGCCGGGCTCGGTGCCGTGCCAGTAGATATCGGCCAGCCCAACGAGCGAAGGCGGAATCGGCGGGACGGTCGTGGGCCGTTTGAATCGCCCGCTGTCGCCGCTCGCCGGCTTGATGTCGACCGCTTCCTGGCGCGCGAATTCGCCCTTGAAGAAGCCTTTCCGACGCAGGCCCGCATGGCGCTTGCGGAACTGGATCATCTCGCGAACGAAGCGCAGGAAGTCCTTGTTCGATTCGGCGAGCGACCAATTCACCCAACTCACTTCATTGTCCTGGCACCAGGCGTTGTTGTTTCCCTGTTGCGTGCGCAGGAACTCGTCGCCGGCCGTCAACATTGGCACGCCCTGCGAAAGAAGCAGCGTGGCAATCATGTTCTTGGCTTGCCGTTGGCGCAGGGCCAGCACCTGGGGGTCGTTCGTCGGCCCCTCGATGCCGCAGTTCCACGAATGATTTTCGTCCCAGCCGTCGCGATTGTCTTCGCCGTTCGCTTCGTTGTGTTTTCGATTGAAGCTCACCAGGTCCCACAACGTGAAGCCATCGTGACAGGTGATGTAGTTCACCGAGTGGCGCGGCAGTCGGCCGTTCCAGTGATACAGATCGGCGCTGCCGCACAAGCGCGTACACAGCGCCCCGACCGTGTCCGGCTCGCCCCGCCAGAAGCGGCGAACGTCGTCGCGATATCGGCCATTCCACTCGGACCACCGGGCCCCGAACGGAAACTTGCCGACCTGATAAAGCCCGGCCGCGTCCCACGGCTCGGCCACGAGCTTCGTGTCGCGCAACACCCCGTCCTCGGCGATCACTTCGACGATCGGCGGCTCGGCGAGCACGTCGCCCCTGGGGTTTCGGCCGAAGATCGACGCCAGATCGAAGCGCAGGCCATCGACGTGCATGTCGCCAACCCAGAAGCGAAGGCATTGCATCAACAGGTCGCGAACGACCGGGTGATTGCAATTCATCGTGTTGCCGCAGCCCGTGAAGTTGTGATAGCGGCCGTCCGGTGTGAGCATGTAATACAGCGAGTTGTCGAGCCCACGGAACGAATACGTGCGTCCGCGATCGTCCCC
>JANLUE010000101.1:0-4270 GCA_031363325.1 Gemmataceae bacterium | reverse complement strand
CATCGATAGCGGCGTCGAGCGCTCCGTCCTGGAAGGCAAATTCCCCGGCCTGGAACCGATCGAGGGGGCGATCTTTCGGGGCGATTCGCTTCAGCCGCTGCCGTACACGGGCCATCAATCGAGTCCGCACGGAACGACGGTGGCCGACATTGTGTTGACGATCGCCCCGAAGGTGAAGCTTTATTCCGCCGACGTGTTTGGCCCGACCGGCACCAGCGAAGTCGAGACGGTCATCAGGGCGATTCATCACGCCATCGACGTGTGGAAGTGCAAGGTCATCAATCTTTCGCTCGGCGTGCCCGAGGCGAAGCTTCAACAATTGCCGAAGCGAATGCAGTTTCTGAAGGCGATCGAGGATGGCTACTTCAAAGATGTTCTCATCCTGGCGGCCGCCCACAACGAACATCCACTGAGTCGCAGCTACCCGGCCGCGTTCGCGCCGCCGCTTCTCTCGGTGGACAAGGGGTTGTTCGAGGACCCCCTGGGGTTTGCCTATCAGTTGCGCGACACGGTCGAGTTCCAAGCACACGGTCGGGGATACCTGGGCCCGTTCGCCCGCGAGCCGGCCACGAGCTGGGCGACACCACACCTCACGGGCATCGCGGCCCGATTGCTGTCGCTCCGCCCCGAGATGAAACCATTCGAAGTGAAGACGCTTCTGTACTGGATGTTCGTGTCGGGCCGAGCCGGTACGCCTTCGTAACTTCGGACTCGGGTATCGGTGATCCGCGTGTGGCCGATCACCCTTCCTCATCGGCCGTCGCTCGCGCCAGGTCCAGGCCGACGAACTTCAACAGTTCGTCGTCGTTCATTTCGGTCAACGGCGCTTCGCCTTCCTGTTCCAACACCTTGTCGGCGATCGACTGTTTGGACGCGATCATGGCGTCGATTCGTTCCTCCACCGTGCCGCGGCAGACGAACTTGTGGACGAGCACGTTCCGCTTCTGGCCGATGCGGAAGGCCCGGTCGGTGGCCTGGTTCTCGACGGCCGGGTTCCACCAGCGATCGAAGTGAACCACGTGCGAGGCGGCCGTCAGGTTCAACCCACTGCCACCGGCCTTGAGCGAAATCACGAAGTAGGGTGGACCCTCGTCGGACTGGAATTGCTTCACGAGTTCGGGCCGCTTGCCGACCGGCGTGCCGCCGTGCAACACCAACCCCGGTCGGCCGAAGACTTCTCCCAGGTAGTCGGCGAGCGGTTGCGTGAGCGTCTGGAACTGTGTGAACACGAGCACTTTTTCCTGACGCTCGGCGATTGGCTCGCACAGGAGTCGCAATCGTTCGAACTTGCCGCTCTCTGCGGGGACATATCGACCCGCGCCCAGATATTGGGCCGGGTGATTGCAGATTTGTTTCATCTGCATGAGCGTGCTCAGCACCAGCCCACGGCGGGCGATGCCGGTCGATTCCTTGAGCCGACGTTCCAGATCGGCGACGGCCTCTTGATATAGCACGGCCTGTTTGCGCGTGAGCCCGCACTCGGCCCGCATCTCGGTCTTCTCGGGCAGATCGGGGGCGATGTTCGGGTCGGTCTTCAACCGCCGCAGAATGTACGGCCGAACGAGTCGGCGCAACGAGCCGTAAGCCTGTGTGTTCTGCTGGGCATTCAGGCCCTTGACGAACTTCTTGAACTGCGTGGCCGTCCCGAGCAGGCCCGGACAACAGAAATCGAACAGCGACCAAAGATCGCCCAGATGATTCTCGACCGGCGTGCCGGTGAGGACGATTCGCCGTTGGGCCGGCAGTTTCTTGATCGCCTTCGTCTGAGCGGAACCGGCGTTCTTGATCGCCTGCGCCTCGTCGAGAATCGCCATCGACCAGGGGACTTTCGCGAGCCATTCCTGACGACGAACGAGCCCGTAGGTCGTGATGACGAGATCGAATTCGGCGAACCCTTTCGTTGGATCGGCGCTTCGCTTGGCGAGCGTGTCGGCGTCGATCTCGGAACTGTGCACGATCAGCACCCGCAGCTTTGGCGCGAAGCGAACGAGTTCCGCCTTCCAGTTGCCGATCAACGAGGCGGGCACGACGAGCAAACACGGCCCAGGGTTCGTGCGCTTACGTTGCAGGAGCAGGTCGATGACCTGAATCGTCTTGCCGAGGCCCATGTCGTCGGCGAGGCAGGCACCGAGCCCGAGTTCCGAGAGGAACCAGAGCCAGCGCACGCCTTCCGCTTGATAGGGTCGCAGCGTCGCCTGCAGATCGCGGCCCGGCTGACAGCCCGCGTCGGGCTCTGGGTGGCGAAGCCGATCGAGCGTCGACTTCAGCCATTTCCCCGCGGTGATCCCGGTCCAACTTGCGACCTCGACGTCGTCGGCCGACTCGGTGCCGTCGAGCTTCGCACCGGCCAACATGCGCATCGCCTTGATGAACTCAATGCCGTCCGGGTGGTCTTTCTGGACGGTCTTCCAGTGATCGAGCGCCTGCTTGAGTCGATCGCGATCGACTTCGACCCACATGCCACGCAGGAGCATCAAGCCTTCGGACCCGGCGAGCAATTCTCGTCGCTCGGCGTCGGTGAGCGGCTCGCCACCGAGTGCGACTTCGAGCTTGAAGTCGAGCAGGCGATCCATGCCAAGTTCGCTGGTCGGCTTCGAGCCGATCACCACTTGGACCTGCGGTCGGGAACGCTGTCCGGTCCACCAGTTGGGCATTCGCACAACGACGCCGGCCTCTTCGAGCGTCGGCGAATCGACGAGGAATCGATGGGCCTCGGCCACGGTCCACGACTGCGGCGCGAACAGGGCCCGCGACTCCATCAAGGTGCGAACCAGCGCGCTCTTCTGGGCCGCCCGTCGAACCGGCTCGAGCAACGCGGCGAGCTTCGCTTGATCTTTGGCGCTCGCATAGGCGCGAAGTGCCTCGGCCAACGGCAGATGCTGAACCTGGCCTTTCGCCCCCATTTGATGCGTGTAAGTCGCGAGAAACGCGAACGGCCGATCGGGGTCGCGCTTGTTCTCGGCGAGGTGGAACGTGACCCGGCCGAGCACGTGCCAGACGGGATTGACGTCCTGCAGAAACGCCCCCGGCCCGCCGGGAAACGTCGCGGCCCGTTCGGCGACCAGGGAACGCAAATCGCCCCAGGTTCGCCGAAGCACTTCGGGCGTGAGGTACTCGAGCCCGGTCATCGGCGGCGCGTCGGCCACGAGCCGATCGAGCTCGGCGTCGTCCGGAGGTGGTACCTCGGCCCACTTCGCCGTCGCGCTTTCGCCAAGATGGCAGACTTCCTGAAACAACCGGCGCGAGACGCCACGCCAGAACGTCGTCGCCGCCGGCAAGTCGCGATCAAGGTCGGCCCCGGCGAGCGTCAAGAGCCCATCGGCCGTTGATGCGCGGAACGACTGATCGACGCGCGTCGCGAGATCGCCCGGAAGCTCCGGCAGCGCATCGTCTTCGTCGATGGCCCGAACTCGGCCGCCGGGGCCGAGGGAAAGCGTCTTGCCCATGTGGAGAATTTATTGAAGTCAGCTTCCGCTCGACGAATGGCCGATGCCGCCGAAGCCGCCGCGACTAACGCCGCCGGACGAATGCGAGGTTCCGGAGCCCGAAAAGGAAGAGCCGCTCGAGAGGAACCCAGACCGGCCACCGTAGTACGGACGGTAGAAGACCCGGCTGCCGCCGCTCGAATGCGACGTGCCGCGTTGAACGGTCTTGCGGACGACGATCGGTGGGTGGGCTTGTTGCCACCAGGCGGAAAACGGGGCCCCGAGCACCTGTTCCGTCCCGAGCGGCGGGGACTCGATCCTCTCCTCGAATTCGTCGGTCTGGGCGCGTTGACCCGGGCACCCACCGCAACCGGCGATGGCCGGCAGGGATGTGAGGAGCACGAGTCGAATGCCGCGCGACATGCGTCGGCGACGGGGTTGGTCGGTGGACAAGGGCGCTCCATCAATGGACGACGTGGGCGGCGATATAGGCGATCGAGAACAACAGAGCCCCGACCACGATCGCGACCGCGAGGTTGCCCTTGTTCAATTGCTCTTGAACGTCGACGCGCCGGCACAGCAAATCGAACACGAAGTAGCCGAGCAACAACAGCGCGATGCCGATCAGCCCAAAGACCACGGACACCAGGGCCGCGTCGCCGAGGCCGGGTTGAGACGACGCCTGGGCGAAGAGAGTTGCGAACATGCGAGCCTCGCGATGGAGGGGAGGAAGTTCCGCGAAGGAAGAATATAATACTCCGAAAGATGGGGCCTCGGAACCACGAATCCATGCAAATTGTCAACTACCCGCATCCCGCCTTGCGCCACAAGGCCGCGCCCGTGAC
>JANLUE010000094.1:0-2313 GCA_031363325.1 Gemmataceae bacterium | reverse complement strand
TTGAAGACGGCCTGCGACCGGACCGATCAACCAATCGCCGCGTTGATCCGCGACCTGAAGCAACGGGGGTTGTTCGACAGCACGCTGCTCGTCTGGGGTGGCGAGTTCGGCCGCCTGCCGATCGCCCAACTCCCCGCTGATCGCGACGAGAAGAAGGCGGGCCGGGATCACAACAAGAATGCGTTCTGCACCTGGATGGCCGGCGGTGGCGTCAAAGGCGGAACGTCCTACGGCGCGACGGACGAACTCGGCCTGAAGTCCGTCGAGAATCGCGTCGGCGTGCCCGACTGGCACGCGACGATCCTACATCTGCTCGGCCTGAAGTACGACCAACTCTACATCGAACTCAATGGCCTGAAGGAAAAGCTCACCGGCGTCGAAGAAGCCCACATCGTGAAGGGCGTGTTGGCGTGATCGACCAAGTCCGCATCACGGCTGGGTGCCTTTGACTTCCTGTTCCGCTTCGAGCCAGAAGCGAATGCCGTCGTCATCCGGGCTCCCGGCGGCGATCCACTTTCGATAGGCCAGGTTGCGAATTTCCTCGTCGCCAATTCCATCGGAAGTGGGCAGGGGCGGCGGGACGCCGAGCGGCGATCGAATGGGCACGATGTCCGGAGTCGGGGCAATGGACGCCGGGGACTTCAGCGATTTGTTGCGCGACATGGGACGCTCTCGAGGAAACGGTGATGTTGAACATTCTGCAAGTTTTGGACCGGCCGCACCGGATCAGGCAACCCGTTGCGCATTGACGATGTGCCGCCTTCAACCGCCACCAACAATCCCTGGACTCAATTAGACGGTGAAAACAGTGATTTTTGAAAGCGAACACGTTTGGCACGCCGCCTGCATTAAAGATTCTCAATTCGACAACGAGTCCAAACCGGACTCAAGCCGCGGACAACCGCGGCTCACGATCGACTTCCCCGATTTAGCCCGCCAGCCCCTCGGCGGATCATTCTTTGCCCTCGTCCATAACCTCGGGGCGCTTGCGTCCCGCACTGGAGAACGTCATGTTGCGCTGGTCCATCGTCTTCTTGCTGATCGCCCTCCTCGCCGGCCTGTTCGGCTTCACGTCGGTCGCTGGAACTGCGTATTTCGCCGCGAAGATTCTGTTCTTCGTGTTCCTGGTGCTCTTCGTCGCAACCCTCGTCATGGGTCGATCGTCGGGTCGAAATGTTGTCTAGGCGGGTCGGACAGCCGACTCGCTCTGGGGGCCCGCCGGATCACGCCCGGTGGGCTCTTTTCGTTTCACGAGGACGACCGAGATGAAGTTCGCCGACCTGTGGCCGCTCGTTCGACAGACCGTCCAGGAGTTTCGGGCCGACAATGGTCCGCGTCTTGGGGCGGCGTTGGCGTTCTATACCGCCCTGTCGCTTTCCCCGTTGCTATTGGTCGTAATCGCGATTGCCGGAGCGGTCTTTGGGGCCGAGGCGGCGCGAGGCGAAATCGCCTCGCAAATTCAGGACATGGTCGGTGCGGAAGGTGCGAAGGCCATCGAAGGCATGCTCGCCAACCAACCATCGGGAACCGGCACGTTGATGACCGTCGTTGGAATCGGCACGCTCATCGCCGGGGCGACGGGCGTGTTCGCGCAACTTCAAGAGGCGCTCGACACCGTGTGGAACGTGCGCCGCCCGAGTGCCGGCGGCATCTGGAGCATGGTCCGCGATCGAATGCTCTCGTTTTCCCTCGTCTTCGGCTTGGCTTTCTTGCTCTTGGTGTCGCTCGTCCTCACGGCGCTCTTGACGGCATTGAACGGTTGGCTCGAACGCAACCTTCCGGGCGCGGGCCTTTGGATCGGGATCGGCAACCAGGTTCTTTCCTTCGCGCTGACGGCCGCCTTGTTCGCACTGATCTTCAAGATCCTGCCGCACGCACGGCCCACCTGGCGCGATGTCGGAATCGGCGCGATCATCACGGCCAGCCTCTTCACACTCGGCAAATATCTCATCGGGCTTTATCTCGGCCGAGCCGCCGTCGGCTCCGCGTATGGAGCGGCCGGTTCGTTCGTCGTGGTCCTCGTCTGGATCTATTACTCGACGCAGATCCTGTTGATCGGGGCCGAGTTGACGCAAGTCTACGCGAATCGCTTCGGCTCCGGACTTGAAAGACCCGTCGGAGGCAAGGCGGGCTCGAACAATTCCAAACACGGCATGGCGATTGCGTAATCGAGGTCGAGTAGCCCACACCGTCCATCGCCCTTCGCCCACCGCGGAGAAATCATGATCGATACGCCACCGGCCGCCGAGTTGAATCGGCAAGCCTTGAACTCGGACCAGCCCGCCACGCTGACCCAGCTCATATCGGGAATCG
>JANLUE010000089.1:0-5445 GCA_031363325.1 Gemmataceae bacterium | reverse complement strand
TCGACCCGCTCCGGCCTGTCGTTCGCCGCCAGCGACCTCCGCACCCCGGGCAACAAGGAGAGCGTGCTCCGGGACAAGGAAAAGGAGGTCGAGAAGCTCCGCAAGCAGTTCGAGCGCGGCGTGATCACCGAACAGGAGCGGTACAACAAGGTCCTCGAACAATGGGGCGAGGCCCGCGAGAAGATCACCACGACGCTCATGGAGGCGCTCAAGAACGATCGCCGCAAGGACCTGCAAACTGGCAAGGAAGTGCCGTACCTGAACCCGATCTTCCTGATGGCCAACTCGGGTGCCCGCGGTGGCGTCGAGCAGATTCGGCAGTTGGCCGGCCTCCGCGGTCTGATGGCCAAGCCGTCCGGCGAAATCATCGAGACGCCGATCAAGTCGAACTTCCGCGAAGGCCTGACGGTCTTGGAGTATTTCTCGAGCACGCACGGTGCCCGCAAGGGCCTGGCCGACACGGCCCTGAAGACCGCCGACTCCGGCTACCTGACGCGTAAGCTGGCCGACGTGGCCCAGAACGTCGTGATCACCATGGAGGATTGCGGAACGACCCAGGGGATCACGAAGGGCGTGATCTACAAGGGCGACGAAGTCGATCGCTCGCTGAGCGAGGGCATTCGCGGCCGGGTCAGCCGCAACGAGATCCGCGACCTGAAGACGGGCAAGGCGATCGTCGAAGAAAACGAGATGATCACGCCGTTCATCGGCAAGGAACTCGAGACGATGGGCCTCGACCGCATCACGGTCCGCAGCCCAATGACGTGCCAGGCCTCGCTCGGCGTCTGCCGACGTTGCTACGGCATGGACCTCGCGACCGGTTCGATGGTCGAGGAAGGGATGGCGGTCGGGATCATCGCCGCGCAATCGATCGGCGAGCCGGGCACCCAGCTCACGATGCGAACGTTCCACATCGGTGGCGTGGCCCGCGGTGGTGCGGCCGAGAGCGATCGCAAGACGCGCAAGGGCGGCATCGCCGTCCTCGAGCGAATCAACCCGATCGTCCACGAGCACAAGGACGGGGCCGGCCACTCGGTCCGCCGATTCCTGGCCCTCACCCGCACCGGCGAAATCCTGATCTACAAGGACAAGCACCAGCCGCCGATCGAACGTCACTCGGTCCCCAACGGGGCGGAGTTGTTCGTCAAGGACGGCCAGGAAGTGAAGCCCGGCGAGCGGCTCTGCCAGTGGGACCCGCACATGACGCCGATCATCGCCGAGGAAGGCGGGACGGTTCGCTTCGAGGACCTCAAGGAAAACGAGACGTACAAGAAGGAAAAGGACTCGAGCGGGACCGAGCGACTCATCATCATGGAGCACAAGGGCGACCTGCACCCGACGATCGTGCTTGAAGACTCTAAGGGGAACATCCTCAAGGCGTACTTCATCCCGGAGCGAGCCTACCTCGAAGTTCGCAACGGCGAAACGGTGACCGGCGGAACGATTCTGGCGAAGACCCCGAAGGAAGTCTCGGGGAACCAGGACATCGTCGGCGGCTTGCCGCGCGTGACGGAAATCTTCGAGGCCCGCACGCCGCGCGACGCGGCCGTGCAGGCCAAGGTGAACGGCCGCATCGAGATCGGCGAACGTAAACGAGGCAAGCGGCAAATCTTCGTCCAGCCCGAGGACGAGAAGGGTCGATTGCTCGGCGACAAGGTTCTCCACGAAGTGCCGCACGGCAAGCAACTCAAGGTGTCGGCCGGCGACTACGTGAAGGCCGGCGATCCGCTGATCCTCGGGCCACTCAAGCCGCACGACATTCTCGAAATTTCCGGGGCCGAGGCGCTGCAAGAGTACCTGGTCCGCGAAGTGCAAGCGGTCTACCGCAGCCAGCGTGTCGAAATCGACGACAAGCACATCGAGATCATCGTCTCGCAGATGCTTCGCAAAGTGAAGATCAACGAGATGGGCGACACGAACCTGTTGCCGGGCTCGGTCATGGACAAGTTCAAGTTCATGGAAGTGAACGACCGGCTGATGAACGAATGCGTGAAGATCAAGAACAAGGGCGAGTCGTCATTCGAGTCGGGCAAGATCGTGAGCCGTGAGGCCTACGACGACGAATGTGCCCGCGTCGAAGCGGAAGGCGAGAAGAAGCCGACCTGGGAGGCCCCGACGCCCGCGACGAGCGAAGTGGTTCTGCTCGGCATCACGAAGGCGGCCGTTCAGTCGGAGAGCTTCATCAGCGCCGCGTCGTTCCAGGAAACGACCAAAGTGCTGACCGAAGCCGCCCTCGCGGGCAAGAGCGACGATCTGGTCGGGTTGAAGGAGAACGTGATCCTCGGGCACCTGGTCCCTGCGGGCACGGGCTTCAACATCCACCAGAACGCCGAAGTGCGCATCAACGCCCCCGAGTCGCACCGGCAAATGGACGACGCCCCGGCCGACGTGCTGGTCGGCGCGACGGCGTGATTGGGATTCGATGACGTGAAGTACGAAGGCCCCGCCGGGCAACCGGCGGGGCCTTTGCGATTATCTTCGTGAACGCCCGCGTTGTGCCGCCCGCGTTTCGAGGGCGTGCCGAGTCCGCAGGACTCTGGCGCAGCGTTTCCGGGTTGGGCAAGTCGATCAGGTAGCGCGACGCGAAGACCTTGGCCGGCATGTGCCCCATCGCGTAATGGACCACGGCGTCGTCTTTGTCGTTGCAGAGGACGATGCCGACCGGTTCGTTTTCGCCCGCTTCGGTGCGGTGCTCTTTGGCGTAGGAGAGGTAGAGACTCATCTGCCCGGCGTCGGCGTGCGTGAACTTGCCAATCTCAGGTCGCCCTCCGGAGATTTTGCCGACGGTTTCGGCAATTTCTTGCCGGCGTCCGATTCGCCAGACGGTGTCTGGCAAATTGCTTGGGCCGCCAAATTTGCAGACGGTGACTGCAATATCTCCGTGCGATCAGTTATTCCAGACGGTGTCTGGAATAACTCGTGCCGGGCGCGGGCCATGAATTCTGCAGACGGTGTCTGCAGAATCTCCCAGCCAAGATAGAAGTCCTTCATGTTCCGTTCCAGACGTTACGTTCGGAGAATCCGCGACCAAACCTCGTCGTCAGATCGCTGGCAAGGCGTGGTACAAGCTCGTCGCCATACTCCGCCCGCGCCTTGCCGCCCTGCTCGAACTCGACGAGGCGGCGACCGATTTCCCAGTAGGTCGCGGTCAAGATGCTGTTAACCGCTCGGGCGGTGCCGCACCGGGCCTGCTCCAGCAAGTCGGCGATCTCGGTGACCAGGCTCCCGTACCCGGACGAGCCGGCCGGAACAACCGCGCCCGACTTCTTGCGTTTCGACATGGTCCCGACTCCGTGTACCCCGAGTGAGACAATACCACGAGTCGTTGCTCGCCGTCCAGCATCGAAGGCGGATGCGGAGTCTCTCCAGCACTACCCTCAAACCATCGACGGCAATCAAGATTCAACACCCGTTTTGCCGCGAACGCGGTCAACAGTCGAAGGAGACATTCGCTCCGATCTGTCCAACACAACCGATCGGCGCGCGGCGCAACCCCGGCCGACGCGCTGGTCGGCGCGACGGCGCGGTTCGGCCACTTGTATGCGAACTCCGTTTGCGGTTTCCCGTCCGTCGACTAGACTTCGCACAACCCCCTACTGATTGGGTGCTCATGCCGCTCGCCAAGCAAACGGCCGCCCTCCTCGATGCGGCCCGCGATATCGTCCGCAGCTTGCCGGCCGACGCCGTCCTGTTGCTCACCGAGACCGACCTCGACTGGGACGACGTTTACGCCCACCTCAAGGGTTGTCGCGTGTTGATCGCGGCCGAGAGTCGGGCGCTGACCGAGAAACTCAGCGAGAACCAGGACCTCGACGTCATCGGCCTCGACCCGGAGCCGGTGCCGACCCGCGAACGGATGAGCCTTGCCTTGCTCAAGGCGGTCAACACCGGCCACCTGAAGCCGGGGGCCCACGTGGTGGTCCTCTACAACGGCATCGCGAACCCCGAAGATCTGCCCGAGCCGATCGATTCGATCAGCCTCGTTCACCTGGGCGAACACCTCGAGCAATTGACGCTCCAAGACCTACGCCAGCTCGATACGAACATCCCAATCGACACGCTGCGGTTGATCATCCACCTGGCGACCGAGATTGGCCGTGAGGGCCGCGAGGGCAAACCGGTCGGCACGATCCTCGTGGTCGGCGACACGCGCAAAGTACAGAGCATGTCGAGCCCGTTGAACTTCAATCCGTTCAAAGGGTACTCGAAGGAGGAACGTGACCTGAAGGATCGCAAGGTTCGGGAAGCGGTGAAGGAATTCGCTCAACTCGATGGCGCGATCCTGATCGATTCGGACGCCATCGCCCACGCGGCCTGTATCTCGCTCAACGCCGAGAAACAAGGCACCGCCCTGAGCAAGGGCTTCGGCACCCGGCACTTGGCGGCCGCCGCGATCAGTCGCAAGACGAACGCCGTGGCCGTCTGCGTGAGCCAGACCTCAGGCACGGTCCGCGTGTTCCACAACGGCGAAACCGTGATGCACATCGAGCCGCTGAACCGGCCCCACGTGTGGCAGCCGTTGCGACTCGAAGCGCTCGAGTCCGAGGCGCCGGAGAGTGAGGACAATGGGGAGGAGTGAGGGTAACGCCTCTTTTGGGGACAATTGGCGAAGTGACGGCACCGCGCTAATCCGGAAATCGGAAACCTGTGTGTCGCCGCGACTCGTTGATCGCGGCGACGAAGTCTGCGGAATCGTTCGGGCCTTCCGGAGCCGTTTCCAAGATCGCGTGAAGTTCGGACAGCGAGCGGGATTCCATGACTCGGCGGGCGTAGTCGAGTTCCGCAGCCGTTGGCTCGCGTACGAGCGCATTCCCAAGAACATCGACCTTCGTTGTGGAATCCAAAGTCTCGCCTCCGGCAAACGCACCGAAGTTTGATTCGACCATTCATTCACAAAACTGGGTCTCACACCTTCGGCTCCCAGCCCGGTTCGTATTCGCGCGTCCACAAGGCCGCCGCGTCTTTGTCGCCGACGAAATGGCCGTCTTTCGCGTCGCACTTCAGCGAGCGGCCCATGCGATGGGCGATGTTGCCAAGGTGGCACAACAGCGTGCTGCGGTGGCCTTCCTCGATTTCGCTATTGAGCTTCTCGTCGCCGCGAATGGCCGCCAGCCAGTTGTTGATATGTTCGTTGATGCTGACTTTGGACGGTTCGCCCTTCTGAATTTCCTTGCCCTTCACATCGAAAACCGTGTAGCCGCCGTCCTTGAGAGTCATGCTTCCCTTTTCGCCAAAGAAAACCACGTCGAACGCCTGACCACCGGGGGCTTGATTGCTACTGAGGCCGTCCCAGGTGATCGTCTTGCGGCCCTCGAAGTCGAACGCGACCGATTGCGTGTCCGGCGTCTCCTGGTCGTCCTCGAAGCGATACTTGCCGCCCGCCGACGTGACGCGAATCGGGAAATCGACCCCCAGACCCCAGCGACACACGTCGATCGAGTGGAC
>JANLUE010000076.1:0-2269 GCA_031363325.1 Gemmataceae bacterium | reverse complement strand
TAACGCCCACCGGCTCGCCTTTCCTCCGTGTTCGCTAACGCAGCCCCCATCCAACGTACTATACATTATTACATTTGTCCACCCGCCCTGCAATCTTTTCCCAAACCGAGTTCACCAATACTTCAACGCGGTCACGATGTGGGCGACCAGCAAGACACACAGAGCGACCGACAGGGGCACATGCACCAACAGCCAACCGTGAAGCCAGCGATGGATGCGAACCTGGCGATCGTATCGGCGTCGGCGACCGCACAGTTCTCTCAATCGACTCACGGCCGACTCGGCGGCCGGTTGGCGGGCCGACCAGTCGTGGAAGATCACTTCGGCCCGGGCGGCGCTCGCCAGCATCGAACCCGACGCGCGGCCGTTGAGCAAATACGGAACGACCGTGTCTTCATAGAAGCTGTGGAACGCGTCCGCCGCTCCACCGACGGCCGTGACCATTCGCTCGGCCTCCGGCAAGTCTTTCGCCATCACGCGATCGACTTCGGATTCGACCGTCTCGTCCGGGAAATCGTGCAGCAACTTGTGCGGCAGAGTTTGTTGTAGCGCCAACCCCCAGATGCCGCTGAAGATCACGGACAAACACAGGATCAGGACGGCGGCCGGCAACGGGCCGCCGAATCGGAACCCGGCATGGGCGACGGCCATCGGGAGGCAGGCGATGCCGAGCCAGACGTGCCAGGCCATCCAGATTCGCGTCCGACCAAATCGTTTGCGGCGAAGTTGCTTGCGCGGCCACAGGAGCATCTCGAATGCGATGATCGACGCGGCCGCGATGCCGAGCAGCAGGCCGATCGGCGTCGAACCGGCCGGCCAGGACACCCAACCGAGTTCGGCGCACAGGTACCAGACGAAGGCGGGAATGCAGAACACGACTACCGCGGTGAGCAGGTAGGCGACGCGATGTCGGGCGAAGCGTGTGCCGCCGACGAGCAAGGTGGTGTCTCGCGAGCCGAGTTGCGAAGGGTGACGGCCTAATTTGGCCGTCCGTGAGGGGTTAGGTTAACGTGGGGGCCGGTCGGTTGTCAACGGGCTGGCCGAAAGAATCGCCGAAGTCGCCCACGTCCCTTTGTGCGCCCGTGGGGTGTACGAGTCGGCGGGGTGCGAGTCCCCGTCGAGAGGAGGCTTGACTCTCGTACCCGGAGGTAACTGCGTCGCCGCGAGACGGTGTGGAGAGGAACCCGCTCGGGATCGCGGGTAAGAGCATACGGCTACGCGGTGCCATCGGGTCGTACATGCGCAATCCTTGCGAATCGGTGGGCGTGTGGGCGTGGCGAGCGCAGCGGCGTCAGCCGCCCGATGAACCGCCATTCGCCGGCCCTTGACTCAAACGACTTGGTTCGAGCCATTGCGGGTCCATCGGGCGACTGACATCGCTCCGCTCGCCGCTATCGAGAACTAAGTTGGAGCGTGTTCCAGGTTGGCGTAGCGGGTCAATGACGGTCGCCCAACACGAAACGGAGAGAGTCGAGGAGTGACGCGGTAGCTTGAGGTTGGCCGTAGCAGTTGCTGGCTCTTTCGATGGCCAGTGCCTGAGTATCCAACCAGGCCTCGTTTCCACTCCCCGCTCATCGAACCGGACGGGCGGTTTTCCCGCATCCGGCTCTCGGACGAACCATTCACGATCTCAGCAGCTCGGCGTGCGGGATGCTATCGAAGTAACCGCTCAGGTCCGCATCGACGACTTCCGTCCGCCCCGTGTTCACCAACGAATGTACCGCTCGCAACGCGTCCAACGCACTCGTCCCCGAACGGTACGCGTACTGCTCCGGCGCCAGGTCGGCCTCGAAGATCGGCTCCAGGACCAACACCGCCGCGAATCGTTGGGATCCCCAACGGTCGCTTCTTCCCGTCCCCTTTTCGGTATCCAAACCCGACGCACTGGTTGCGGTTGATACGTCTTGTTCTGCAAGCAGGCGAAACTCCAATTCGCGCAGGCCGCCCTCGACCGTGCTCGGCAACTCGTCTCCAGTCGGTCCATTCCATCGGAGGAGTTCGAACAGGCCGCGCGAACCCATGGCGTTCACGACGCGCAAGTGGTCCGCATCCCGGAAGAGGCGCGCTATCTCGAAGCCCTTCGAAAGGAAGCGATCGTCGTGGCGCCGGCCGCGGGGCTCATCACGACTCCCCACCTCCGCGACAAGGTCGGTCAATTCTTCAAGGAAGGAGACCTGATCTGCCTCATTGAGGAACCGGGCAGCCTGGAGGCGGAGATCGCGCTCTCCGAACATGAACACGCCGCGATTCAACCCGGTCAGCGGGTCGA
>JANLUE010001359.1:0-5350 GCA_031363325.1 Gemmataceae bacterium | reverse complement strand
GATCTCAAGTCCGATGAGTACCAGTGGCAGTGCTGGTTTTTTTTCGAATGTGTTCGCATTGTGAGATTCCCTCCTGGACGAATCTCATCAACGTATCGATCTTGACGCATCAACGCAATAGCAATCCTTGATTCGTTATCGTCTCCGTGTGAATTGGGCGTTGCCGCTCGATGAGTCGAGGCGGAACCTGCTTCACCGCATTGGTCGACCGTCTGAAACTTCCGCAGCGGATCGTAGGCCACGAAGCGGATGACAAAACTGCACGGAAATTCGAAACAAGCGGCGGCTTGCGCCACCGCTCGTCTGAAAACCAATTTGCTCGCTCACTTCCCTCCCAACTTCTCCATCGTGAGTTCCGGTTGCCACACGGAGAGGAACGTCGGTAGCTTGGCGCGGTCGAGGCCGGGGAGGTTCGGCAACAGGCCCGCGCCTTGAAGCGGGACGTTGGCCGTCACGGCGTAGATCGAGTGGGCGGGGTCGTTCGTGCGGCGATAGAGTACGACGTGCGGGCGCTCGGAGAGTTGCGTGCCCGCCGAGAGGTTGGCGGCCCACTGGATCGCCGTGTCCAGGTCGGCGACCAGATCGACGAGGCCTTTCGCCTTCGCCTGATTGCCGGTGAAGATACGGCCGTCGAACGTCTTGCCGCCGTCGAGGTCGATGCCCGGCCGCGACCGGGACACGTCCGCTTTCAATTTGTCGTGGAACTCGTTGGCCATCGCCTGAAGCAGGTCCTTTTCGTCCTGGGTCAGCGCCCGGGCCGAGGTGCCGATATCGATGTTCACCCCGGCCCGGATCGGTTGCGGGATCACGTTGTACTGGGCCATCAGGTCGCGAAGGTTGAACAAATTCAAGATCACTCCGATCCCACCGGTGACCGTTGCTGGTCCGGCGACGACCTGATCCGCTGCCGACGCCAAGTAATATGCGCCGCCCGCGCCGGTATCTAAAAGACAGGCCACGATCGGCACGTGCTTGCGCGTCTTGAATCGTTCGAGGTCGGCCCGCATCGAAGCGCAGGCGGAGATGCCGCCCCCGGGGCTATTGATTCGCAGCACCACCGCCTTGACGTTCGAATCCGCCTCGATGGCGTCGAGCTTCTCGCGGAACACCGCGACCGGGTTCTCGCCGACGGACAGGGGGCCCGTGAACGGGGAGTTGAGGATCAGCCCATCCACATCGACCAGGGCGATGCGCGGGCCGGGGCCGCACGGTGTGACGTCGATCGCCCGAACGGGGCCGGCCTGGGGAACGGGTGGGATATCGACGCGGGTTTCGACCGGGCCGTCGATCTTCACGCGGTTGTCGGTTCGGACCATGAAATGATCGCAGCCGAAACCGGACAGAAGGACGAGCATCAAAGAAGCAAGGCGGAACGCGCGCATGGCATCCTCGGGAATCGGGTCGGCAGCCCTACGGGCGAAATTATCGACTCGACCCCCCTTGCCGAATCAACTTTTTCACCCCGGAGAACCAAGACGGCCTCCTTTCCGTAACCTCTGACGGTGACTATGAATCGGGTGGGCTTGCCGGACCGGCAAAGTTTGCCAAACCGGTTGAGTCTTTTGGACCGATCCAAATTGCCGTTGCCCGTGCCGGTCCATACCTGAACATCGATAGCGAAGTGAGTGTGGCCGCCTTCCGGACTTGTACTCGGATGCCCGTTCGTCGCGGCAACGGAATCAGTTTTCCGTGCGGCGAACGCTGCCTGAGAGGGCGAGATGGAACTGCGTGACTTGATCGTGTTGACGGCCCCGTGTTCGAACGAGCCCGGCATCGCAATCGCGGCCAGCCGGGCCGGCGCGCGCGGGACGCTCGACCTCGAATGGGGCGGCGATTCCACGATCGCGCTGGACGGACTTCGACACCATTCCCAGGGACACTTCGGCGTCCTCGGGCCCGTGGAAGCGATCCTCGATCCCACCGTCCTCGGCGCTCGGCCGAAATGGGCTATTTTAACCGGCGATTTCGATGCGTCGGCCCTCGCGAAACTTCGCGCCGTTGGGATCGAAGTCCTCGCGGAAGTCGCCTCGGTCGCGAACGGTCTTCGAGCGATCGAACTGGGTGTCGATGGCATCGTCTTGAAGGGCCACGAGGCTGGCGGTCGGGTCGGGGCAGACACGTCATTCGTTCTAATTCAGAAATGGCTCCAGGCGACGGAAGGAAAGGAATCGATTCCGCCCTTTTGGGTGCGTGGCGGAGTTGGTCCGAACACGGCGGCCGCGTGTCTCGTGGCCGGTGCCCGGGGGGTCGTTCTCGACTCACATTTGCTCCTGACCCGCGAGTCGCAGCTGTCGGACGAAACGCGCAAACGCCTCGTCGGAAGTGACGGTGGCGAAACGCTCGTCGTTGGTGAACGACTCGGCCAGGCGATCCGAATTTATGCCCGAGCCGACAGCCCGGCCGCGAAAGAACTGACGGAAGAGGAGGAACGACTTTTTTCCGTCGAGTTGGGCGACACCGAGAAGCGCCAGGCCTGGGACGAATCGGTTCGCCAGATCGTCGGCGCGGACCCGGCGACATTGGCCTGGCCCGTTGGTCAAGACATTGGCCTGGCGGCCGGACTCGCGAACAAGTTCGTGACGGTCGCCGGTGTGCTTCAAGCGATCGTCGAACGGGCCGGCAAGAACGCCGAGTCGGCTGGTCGACTGACGCCGCTCGCCGCGAATGGGCCGCTCGCGCAATCGCATGGCACACGCTACCCGATTCTGCAAGGCCCGATGACCCGAGTCAGCGACACGGCCGCGTTCGCCGACGCCGTGGCTCAGGGTGGCGGATTGCCGTTCCTGGCGCTCGCTCTCTCTCGCAAAGCCGAAGTCGAGAAGCTGCTCGCCGAGACGAAGGCTCGCATCGGCAAGAAGCCCTGGGGGGTCGGCATTCTTGGCTTCGTGCCGCCGGAACTTCGACAGGAACAACTCGAAGCCGTTCGGGCCGTGAAGCCGCCGTTCGCGATCATCGCCGGCGGTCGACCCGATCAGGCGAAGGAACTCGAAAAGGACGGGACCGCGACCTACCTGCACGTGCCGTCGCCGGGCCTGTTGCGGATGTTCCTGAAGGACGGAGCTCGCCGATTCATCTTCGAAGGTCGCGAGTGCGGCGGGCACGTCGGCCCGCGGACCAGTTTCGCCCTCTGGGAAAGCATGGTCGAGGTGTTGGCCGAACACGTGGCCACGAAGCCCGGCGACGACGTTCACGCGGTGTTCGCCGGTGGAATTCACGATCGCCTGTCGGCCCAGATGGTCGCCGCCCTGTCGGCCGGCCTCGCCGAGCGCGGCGTAAAGGTCGGCGTCCTGCTCGGGACCGCCTACCTGTTCACGAAGGAAGCAGTCTCGGCCGGCGCGATCGCCGAACGATTCCAGAAGGAAGCAATCGCCTGCCGCGACACGGTGTTGCTCGAGACCGGCCCCGGACACGCCATCCGTTGCATCCCGACCCCCTATGCCGACACGTTCGATACGGAGAAGCGCCGACTCAAGGCCGACGGCAAGAGCCCGCTCGAAGTGGGCATGGCCCTCGAGCGCATGAACCTGGGCCGACTCCGGGTTGCGAGCAAGGGCGTCGATCGATCCGGCGAGAAGGCGACGCTGGTCAACGTCGCGCCGGACGATCAGTATCGGCGCGGCATGTACATGATCGGCCAGGTCGCCGGACTGCGAACCAAGATCACCACCATCGCCGATTTGCACGCCGACGTCTGCCGACCGAGCGAAGTTCCTTCAGTCCGAATCACGGCCCCCGAACCGGAAGCGCCGCCGCCGTGCGATGTCGCGATCATCGGCCTCGCGTGCTTCTACCCGAAGTCAAACAACCTCGCCCAGTACTGGGAGAACATCCTCGCCAAGGTGAACGCCGTCGAGGAAATCCCGCCGACGCACTGGGACTGGCGGCCGTACTACGACGCCGATCCGAAGGCCAAGGACAAGATGGTCTCGAAGTGGGGCGGCTTCATGGGCGATACGCTCGTGGACCCGCTCGTCTACGGGATCACGCCCAAGTCGATCCCGAGCATCGAACCCTTGCAGCTTCTGTTGCTCGAAGCCGTTCGTCAGGGACTGGCCGACGCGGGCTATGCCGATCGCCCATTCGAGCGCGAACGCACGGCCGCGATCCTCGGCGTTGGTGGTGGCGGCATGCCGCTCTCCGTCAGCTACGGCTTCCGCGCCTGCATGCCACTACTCGATTCGATTCCGAATGTGCCGGTGAAGTCCGATCAGGTCGTCGCGCTCGGTGAGGGCATGTTGCCCGAGTGGACAGAGGATTCGTTCCCCGGGATTTTGTTGAACGTCGCGGCCGGCCGGGTCGCGAATCGGTTCAATCTCGGCGGGCCAAATATGGCGATCGACGCGGCCTGCGGCTCGTCGCTCGCCGCCCTGTACGCCGGCGTTCGAGAATTGACAACCGGGACCAGCGATCTGGCGTTCGTCATGGGGGCCGACACGGTTCAGACCCCCTACGCCTACGTTGCCTTCAGTAAGACGCACGCGCTGAGCCCGAAGGGGCGATGTCGGCCGTTCGACGCGAGCGCCGACGGGATCGCGCTCGCCGAAGGGATCGGCGTCGCGGTCATCAAACGCCTGGCCGATGCCGAACGCGACGGCGACCGCATATACGCGGTGATCAAAGGCGTCGGCGCGTCGAGCGATGGCCGCGACAAAGGCCTGACCGCGCCGCGGGCCGAAGGTCAACTGCGGGCGCTCGACCGGGCCTATGCGCAAGCGCGCGTCTCGCCGGCGCACGTCGGTTTGGTTGAAGCACACGGGACCGGCACGGTCGTCGGCGATCAGACCGAAGCGCAGGCCCTGGGCCGGGTGTTCCGCGACGCGGGCGGCGCGCCGCAATCGTGCGCGCTTGGCTCGGTCAAATCAATGATCGGGCACAGCAAGTGTGCGGCCGGGCTCGCGGGTCTGATTAAGACCGCGTTCGCGTTGCATCGCAAGGTGTTGCCGCCAACGCTCGCCGAGATGCCGAACCCGCGCGCCAACCTCGAAGGCGGGCCGTTGTACTTGAACACCGAGGCCCGGCCGTGGGTCCACGGGGCCGACTACCCGCGCACGGCCGGCGTGAGCGCGTTCGGATTCGGCGGAACGAACTTCCACACCGTCCTCGAAGAGTACACCGGCGACTATCTGAATCGCCCGACCGCCGGCTTCAACGAATGGCCGGCGGAACTGATCGTCTGGCGTCGACCCGATCGAGCCGCCTTGACCGCGAGTGTGACGCAAGTTCGCGATGCGATCGCGGCCGGCGCGACGCCGACGCTCGGTGACCTCGCCGCGTCGGCCTGGAACGCGAGCAAGTCCGGAGTCGGTCAGCCGATCCTGGCGGTCGTTGCCACGTCGCTCGCCGACCTGAA
>JANLUE010000034.1:0-14920 GCA_031363325.1 Gemmataceae bacterium | reverse complement strand
GCCCGATACGGCTGCTTCGGCCGCGTCGCGATGGTCGGCGGCAGGTGCTTGCCAACGCTGGCGCGCAAGAGGTATTTTTCCGTCAAACCGCGGAGCCGCAAGCGCGGCGGCAATTGAGTGGCGAACTCCACCACGCGGTGGTCGAGGAACGGAAATCGCCCCTCGACCGCGTGGGCCATGCCCATTCGGTCGCCCTGAGACGACAGGATGTACCCCGGCAACAAGTGCGCGGCTTCGAGGTATTGCGCCTGCGAAAGCCCGTGCCAACGGTCGAAGCCGGCCGGCAGACGGCCCTGGAGCTCATCCACCGCGTCGTAACCTCGCAAGTCCTTCATCAAGTCGCCGGAAAAAAAGACTTTGGCCGACGCCGTGCTCGTCCAGCGCGGTCGGTGCGAAAAGAACGGGTCCGTCGGTCGGTTGAGTCCGGGCCGAAAGAACGCTTCCAAGTACGACTGCGACTGACTTTGGAGGCCCGTGAGGTAGGGGTACAGTCGGCGCAACAGTTTCGGTCGTGCGGTCGAGTTGGGCTGCCGTGCCCAGAACCGGCGGACCTTGGCTTCCTTGAAAATGTCATATCCGCCAAAAACTTCGTCCGCCCCTTCTCCCGTCAGGACGACTTTGAACGACCGGTCGCGGACCCGTCGAGCGAGTTGGTAAAGGGGGGCGGGGGCGGTGCGGAGGATCGGCCGTTCGGTGTGTCGAATGACATCCGGAAACTGTTCGCCAATGTCGGCCGCCCGGCACAACACGGACTCGTGCTCCGTCCCGAGCGCCGACACGACTTGTTGTTGCTGTTCGGTCTCGTCGAATTCCCGGCTCTCAAACCCGACCGAAAAGGTCCGGAGTCGTCGCTCCGAAAAACCTTTGATGAGGGCGGTCACGGCGGAAGAGTCGAACCCACCACTCAGATAGGCTCCGACCGGAACGTCCGACCGGAGGCGGATTCGGGTCGCGTCCACCAGCAAGTCGTGCAACTCTTCGGCCAGCGCTCTCTCGTCGACTTCGGGCCGGCCGCCATGCGGATCGACTTCTGGAAACTGAAGTTGCCAGTAAGGCGAAACCTCGATCCGTCCCCCCTGGGAGATCAGAGTGTGGCCGGGCGGAAGTTCGAGAATATCCTTGAAGGCCGTTCGCGGAGCCAAGGGATGCCAGAACGTGAAGCACTGATCGATGGCCCTGGGGTCGAGGGCCGCGGTCACGCCGGGGACGCGAAACAAGGCCTTGGCTTCCGACGCGAACACCAAGGTCCCGCCGACCGTCGTGTAGTAAATCGGCCGGACACCCATGCGATCGCGGGCGAGGAACACGCGTTGGCGCTTTCGATCCCAAATGGCGAAGGCGAAGTCGCCGTTCAATTCATCGACGCAGGCCGGCCCCATCTCTTCGAAGAGATGGAGGATGACTTCGGTGTCGGAAGATGTTCGCAGGTGGCGGCCGCGCGCTCTCAGGCTCGCTTGAAGTTCGATGTAGTTGAAGATCTCGCCGTTGAACGTGATCCAGACGGAGTTGTCGGCGTTCGCCATCGGCTGCTGGCCGGTCGCCAGGTCGATGATGCTGAGCCGGGCATGACCAAGTCCGACTCCAGCCTCGTGGAAGTAGCCGTGCTCATCCGGGCCGCGATGCCGGATCGCGGAGATCATGCTGCGGAGGACATCCGGGGCCTTGTCGCCCCAATTGGGACTTCCGTGAAATCCAGCAATGCCACACATGAATTCGTTCGGGCAGTCGGGCAGTCGGGTGGGAACCGTCGCGTTGGCTGGGCGCTGGCGCGTTCGCTGGGCGGTGTACTATACCACGTTCTATTGTCGGTGGACTACGGGAAGGTTGGATTCGTGAATAGCGACTCCATCGGGTTGGGTTGGCAACGCCGGCTCGGCGTTCTGCCGACCCATGACAATCGTTCGCCAGGCGGCGAGTCGACTTCGACCGAGCAGGGCGAATAGAATTCCGAAGAACACCACGGAATACAGTGTGAAGCCGAACACCAGGCCAGCCCAGCCGGGCAATTGCGCGGCAACCCGGACGAGCCAAATAATCAGTGCCGCGCCGAGCGCCGCGAGTGCCGAAGGGCCGAGCACTCGAACGGAATAGTTGACCAACGAGATACCCACGAGTCGACAACCCAGGATCATCGGCAACAGACCGCGAAAGACGAAGGCCGGAATGGCCGCCGCGAATCCCACTCCAATTTCATCGAAGAATGGCACGAGAGCGAACGTCAATCCGCACACGGCCACCGTTTCGAGCAGCGAATTGATGGCCAGCGACCGATGCTGCGCCTTGGCGACGATCACTCCCATGGTCACAAACTGCGTGCAGGGCAGCAGTTCGCCCAGCGCCAGGATAATCAGGAGTTTTTCGGGCGTCGAAGGGAGCGACGGAAGCCAGAGCAGGATCAACGGTCCACCAAGGGCGATCAAGAAGCCGACCAGAAAGCAACTGAGTGCCGCCGTCAACTCGCCGCCAGTGAGCAACAATCGCCGTTCCCGATCGCCCTGGTCCGTGGCGTGAAGCGAAGTCGCCAGTGGCGTCAGAACTCCGGTCAACGCCCCGAGTGCCGCTCCTATGGTCAGCGCCAGTCGAGAGGCGGCGTTATATCCGGGAACGAGTTCCAGCGCGAGATAAGCCCCAACCACGATCGGCCCAAGTTGGGTTCGCGTCAGCCGACCGAGTGTATTCAGCCCGCTCCATTTGCCGAACCCAACGATTTCACGGGCGGCCTCGCCGGACAACGAATCGAACCCGATTCGACAGTCCGGGCTGGCCCGGAACGCCAGTACGGCTTTGCTCAGACCCACGAACAGGGTGAGTCCAAGCGTCAACCAGGCGAGCGTCACCAGGTCGTCACTCGACCGAACGAGGAGGATGGCCAGGATGAACTTGAGAATCGTGTTGGGGATATCGATGAGGTTGATCAAATCGAAGCGTTGCAGGCCCCAAAGCGCCGCGTCGAAGGCGTTCGCGACGAGCATGCAGGCGAAATTGAGCACCACAAGTTGATAAGCCCGATGGGCAAGCGGCAGGTCGGTCGGCGGAATGTCCTTTTCGTAGAGTTGAAAGAAAGTTCCTTCGAACGCGAAGAGAATCGCGAGGGCGATGAACGCGAGGCCGACCAACAGGGCGACGCCGGTCGTGAGCGTCTGGCGAACGGCCGATCCGTCCGTTCGCGAAACATGAAAGGCAATGTGTCGGCCGATCGAAGACCGGATGCCAATTTCGAGCAGGGCCGAGTAACTGGCCACCGCACCGAGGACGAGCCAGATGCCGTACGTCGTCTTGCCCAAGCCCGCGAGCAAGACGGGCATGACTAGAAAGCCAACCGCCGTCTCGCAAACGAGGCCAATCGTGTTCCAAATGAAATTGCGTTTGACGCGCGTTCGGTCGCTCACGCGGATTGGTCCTTCGACTTGGTGACGACCGCGATCGGTGCCGACTCGGCCAACAGCATTCGAGGACTGGATGGGGAACCGCCACGCCCGCGAAGTTTTCGACGGATCCAACGCAGGACGTTCTTCAAGCGGTCCGGCACAAACGAGTATCCGAGCCGAATCCAAGAACACGATTTCCACGGGACGAACCGCAGGCTCCGGAGCAACTCCTGTCGGCCGCCCCACGAGTCGCCAGCGGCCAGTTTCTCGTTGCCGAGCCAATCGTGACACTCGGCCAGGTGATTCCGAATCTGCGTGCGACTCAGCGTGATTCGTCCCTTGCCCCGATCCAACCACTTGCGAACGGTCGCCAAGTTATTGCGCGCGGTGTTGAGCATGTACCGCTTGGCCGTCAACTGGTCGTCGCTCCCGTACCGGTAAAGTACGGACGACGCATCGATGAAGCCGACCGGTCCGTGGGCGCACGTGTGCAAATGAAATTCGTAATCGCCGCCGGACCGGATGAGCGCTTCGTCGAATCCGCCGACCTCGACGAGTCGTGAGCGGCGAATCAAGACGGTCGACGTGTGAACGTAGTTCCCCAGGATCATGTGCGAGAACATATCGCCCGTCAACACCGGTCGATCGGCCACGTCGGCCTCGAGGCCCGAGACCGCGTCTTTGAGCGACCCCGCGCACTCAAGAATGGACTCGATCCGGACCCCGCGATGAGCGCTGTAACCGATCCGAATAAATGCCGGATGAATGACCTTTCCCTTGCCATCGATGCCGGCCATATCGGTCCAAAACATGCCGACTTCGGGATGTGCGCGCATCAGTTGAACTTGCGCGTCGAGCTTCCAGGGAAGCCACTGATCGTCGGAGTCGAGCAGGGCGACGAACTCGCCGCGCGCTTCGCGAAGTCCATGATTCCGGGCAAAGCTCACCCCGGCGTTCGGTTGGTGAAGATACCGGACCGGCGGGCCATACGATTCGACCAATCGTCGAGTGTCGTCCGTCGAGCCATCGTCGACAACCACAACCTCCACGCATTTGTAGGTTTGCGACAACGCACTCTCGATCGCCTTGCCGAGAATGTACGCTCGGTTGTACGTCGGAATGACGACACTCACCAGGCCGCTTTCGCCGGCCAACGAGATCCCGGCACCGCTCATCGGCCCCTCCAACCCAGGGTTCGCGCCGAGCCCGATCGATCGCCGCCGAACGTGTGGCAACGGTCAACGAACGTCCGTAATGCGAGTCAGACGTTTCCAAATCGATTGCCTCCTTCATTAAATACGACACGAGGAGTGTCGTCGCCCACTTGGGCGATGCCTCGCGACAGAATTTTGCCCGTTGCGCGTGCTTATCCGGCCCGAACTCGGCGCACCTACCCGACCTGGCCCCGACGGACCGCGATCAACCGCCGGTATCGACGGTCGTAGGCGTCGAACATTCGGTCGATCGAGTACTTGGCGGACAGGGTTCGATGTCCCGCCTGGCCGATTCGTTCGGCGAGCGCGCGATCCGTCAAAGCTCGGAACAAAGCCTGATCGAGCGCGGATTCGTCGCCAAAATCGAAAAGGAGGCCGTCAACTTCATGGGCGACGACGGCGGGGATGCCACCAACCTTTGAAGCGACGACCGGGCGTTCGGCTCGCCACGCCTCCAAAAGTGAAACGGGCAGCCCCTCCGATCGACTCGTCAGACAAAAGACATCCATCGCGTCGAAGAATGGTTCGGGACACGATTGGTAGCCGGCGAATCGGACTCGATCCGTTACACCGAGCCGTTGCGCCAAAGCGTCGAGTTGGGCGCGATCCGGGCCATCGCCCACGAGCAACAGATGGAGGCCTGCAACTCGATCGCTCAATCGGGCCACCGCGCGAATCATCAGATCTTGCCGCTTCACTTCGACGAGTCGGCCAACGGTCCCCACCAAGGCCGCGTCGATCGGAATGTCGAGGGACTCTCGGACTCGTCGACGCGCGTCGCCGTTCGACGTGGCTTCCACGCGAATCCCATTGGGAACGACCGAAACGACGGCCCGAGGCACGGCCCACCAGCGCGTCAAGACGGCCGCGATATCGGATGAAACACAACAGAACTCGGCCACTGCGGGCCGCAAGCGTCGGAGGAGCAAGTGCGTCCGGATGGCTCGGCCCCATTGGGCCGCGCGGGCGAACACGTTGCCGTGCTCGGTATGGACGACGGGAACACCGAGTCGATGGGCCGCCAGGCCCAGATAGTAGGCGGCACCGAGTTGATGCGTGTGGACGACATCGGGGCTCAACTCGGCGAGCAAACTCTCGGCCTTGGCGATAAAGTCGGGCCTTCGACCGGTCGGCTTATCCAGGCTGATCACGCGGGCACCGGCCCGTTCCGCCTGGGCCGCGAGGACCCCCGATCCTTCGACGCACACGATCGTCACTCGGTTGCCGAACTCCACGCCCGCCGAGGCGAGATCGAGTACGAGTCGCTCGAGTCCCCCAACGTCGAGCGACAACACGCCATGTACGACATGGATCGGAACGGCGGCTTGCGAATTCGGAGCCTTGGAGAGAGTCGGCTCAGTCATGAAGTTCTGTCGGCTCCGGAGATCGCCTGAAGCATTCGATCGACCACGGCTTCCCAGCGGTCAAATCGTTCGGCCCGTTGGCGGCCGGCGCGGCCCATTCGATTCGATCGATCCGGATCGAGGAGGAGTCGAGTCATCGCGTCGGACAGTTGCTCGGCGTTCGCCGGCTCCGTCAACAGGCCCGTCTCGCCTTCGACCACGGTTTCCGAAAGCGCCCATCGACCCGTGACAACGCTCGGCAGTGCGTAGGCCATCGCCTCGACGACGGCCATTCCAAACGGTTCGTACAGCGAGGGTAGCACGAAAAGACTCGCGCGCTGAAACAGCGCTTCGAGCTGAACCGCCTGGGCGGGAACAGTTCGACTGAGAAATCCGTGGACTCGTACTCCCGCTGTCGTCGAGCCGAGCCGAACGCGGGTTGGCCCGACAATGTTCAGAATCGCACTCGGGACACGCTCCCGCGTTCGAGCGAACGCCGCGAGCAGGGTTTGACCGCCCTTCCGTTCAAAGTCTGTTCCCACGAAGAGTATTTCGTTGGTATCGTATCGTTTCTTCGGATCGACCTCGGGCCAGCGATCCAAATTGGTGCCGGCCCCAACGGTCGTTATTCGATCCGAAGGTACACCGTAGTTGCGGACCAGCGAGTCCGTCAGGAATTGGCTGAACGTGAACAGTCGGGTCATCCCGAGGTAAACCTGCCGCTCGAATTCGACAAGGCGATCGATGGCCTTCGCGCCGAGCGACGGCACCGGCCAGGAACTGTGGAGCCATTCCATCAGGTTGCCGTCGTGGTACGAATAGCACGGGGCCCGGCCGGCCAGGAGTCGCGGCGTGTCGAACATGGCTCCGATTTGCAGAACCGGTTCCCCGTCCCCCGCCGCTCTCAACATTCGCCCAGTCCGCCGCGTGAGCGCTTTGCGGTAGTTGACATCCAGTCGCCAGCGGGCCTTCCAGTCGCTCAACGAACGGGAACAGGCGGCGACGACGTGGCGACCGATCCCGGACCACGAGAGCTCGACGCCGATCGCCGTCCGAAGGGCACCGCGATCCCGCAAGGTCGAAAAGAGCCTTCGGCTCGAAGACGACCAGACCCGCGAGTCGAACGGGCTGCGCCCGGGTCGGCCGGAATGGATCGCACCGACCAGTGGCCTCATTTGATTGCCGCTCGATGGGGGAACGGGTTGAAACCCATTCCAAGCGCCCGACGTAAGTGTTTCGCCCGGGTTGACTTTTGACTCGCGTGATGCTCGTGTACCGTCGCCCAATTGGCGGATCTGCGAAAAGGGATACGTTTCTTGTTGACCGGCGACGATCACGGCATTAACCTAATCAATTGTCCCCACTCCGAAGGCCCACCTTGTTTTCCCGCCGCATTCCTCTCCTATCGCCGGTGTCTTGGTTTGCCCTGTTGGCCGCCCTGATTGTTGCGATGCCTGACTTGGCGGGTGCCGATTCGTTTCTCGCCTCGACGACGACCATTCCATCGTGCCTCGAGGACGATTCCGAAGCGGACATCAATCGGCCATCAATCTCGCGTGCGACTCGGACGGCGAATCGCGCGAACCCCTCGTGGTTTCGTGCGGGCCAGGTTGATTGGGACCGGTCGACACACCGAACCCCAATCGCGCGACCCCGAGGTTTTCAGCCGCCCCCGGATTGCTTTTTCAATGGGCTCGGCACCCCTTATCGGTGTTAGGCCGTCACGTACCATGCCAACCGGCGGAGAACGAACTTGCCCCTGAATCCGCCATTCCCCGTCGCGGACGGACCCGGTCGACCGGGGTTCGTCAGCGTTCTGATTCCGAGTTTCAATCGAGCCTACGTCTTGAAGGGTGCGATTGAGAGCGTTCTCAACCAGACATATCGACCGATCGAAACCATCGTTGTCGACGATGGTTCAACGGATGAGACCCGTTCGGTCGTCGAATCGTTCGGCTCCGCGGTGCGCTACATCCATCAAGCCAATGGCGGACTCGTTTCGGCGAGAAACACCGGGCTGGCCGCGGCGACCGGCGAGTTTCTCGCATTCCAAGACTCGGACGATCTCTGGACTCCCTGGAAGCTCGACGTACAAGTCGCGCTGCTGCGCCGATATCCAGATGTCGCGCTGACCTGGACCGACATGACCGCCGTGTCGGAAACCGGCGTCGTCATCGCTGAGCACTTTCTCCGGACGATGTACAGTTCCTATCAGAGTCCGGAGGTTGCTCAGGCCCTGGCCAACTCCGGCCGAATTGGCGACCTCACTTCCACGTGTCCCACCGACTTGGCAGATTGCAAGTTTCAGTATGGAGACATCTACAGCGCCATGTTCCTGGGCAACCTCGTCCATCCGCCGACCGCGGTGATGCGACGCGAACACGTGCAAACGGTCGGCGGATTGAACCCGGCGTTCGACCGATCGGGCGAGGACTACGAGTTCTTTTGGCGAGTGTCGCGATGTGGCTTGGGGGCCGTCGTCGAGGCACCCGGGATGCTCTATCGAATCGGGGCGGCGGACCAAATCACCTCGGCGAGCGTCAATTTTCGCTACGCTCAAGGTTATCTCAACGCGATCCGGCTCCGCTTGAAGGAGGACCGAAGCGGCATCCAATTGCCGGCTTGGCGGATTCGACGGACGTTCGCCGAGGCACACGCCTGGGTCGCCGAACACGAATTGGCGACCAAGCAAGGCTGGCGAGCCGCCGGCTCGTTCTGCAAGAGTCTGGCCAACAATCCCTTTCAACTTCGTCCATTCCTTCGTTTGCCGGCGTGCTTCGTGCCCAGCCAAGTCCGAGACATGGCCCGGAACCTCAAACGTCGCGCCCGCCTAGGCGCGGGGGCGACAAAATAGCTGGGGCAACGTCACGCCCGCCCGGAATCGCGTCGGGCCCATGTGCGTTTCGACGGCGATCCGGCGGACATCCAGATCGTCCCAGTCCGCCGAAGTTCGATGGCCGCCGTAGTAGCTGAACGCGTACTGCACGCCCGCTTCATTCAAGCAGTGCCGGGTCTCGTCGTTGAAACTGTCGCGTTGGCCATTGGGGTAACTGAAATACCGCATGGGTTCGCCCAATTCGGCCGCGAGTCGCCGACCGCAATTCGAGACTTCCGAGCCCTGGCCATCGCGCGACAGGCGCGAAAGAACGGGGTGCGACGTGGTATGCCCGCCGATGGTCATGCCGGCCGAGCGCATGGCCCGAACCATGTCCCACGTCATCCAAAGGTCGCCAACGGCCGTCGCGGGACAACGACCCGTTCCCGTCGCGATTCCGAGGGCGTCCAAGAACCTTCCCGTCTCGGAAGTCGGCATCCGCTTGAACACATTGAGTACGGCCCGAATCGCCAGTGTTCGATCGGGCGGATCGAGAACGATTGACTCATCGCTCCACGGCGTGAGTTCGAGGCGGTCGCGAGGACTCGTTCGAATCATCCAGGCGATTTCGTCCCACCAAGCCACGACAATTTGGGAATCGAGGAACCCCGTCGCGACGAAAAATGTGGCTGTCAGATTATGGCGTCGCAGGATGGGAAAAGCATTCTCGAAGTTGTCGCGATATCCGTCGTCGAACGTGACGAGCACGAAGCGATCGCGGGGGCGGGCGTTCACTCGGGATAGTTCGGCGGGGCCGATCACCTCGAAGCGCGCTTTGAGCCAGCGCATTTGGTCGTCGAACGCGTCGGGAGTCGCGCTCCAGACATCGCGATCGAACGGCGAGCCGGTTGGGTCTCCGATCCGATGGTAGTTCAAGACGAGGGCACCCGCCCAGGGTAGGGCGATGCCCGCGAGCGCCCGCGCGCCGGGGAATGCGAGGGCCCGGGCTGCGATCGCTTGTTTCATTCGGGCGCGGGCCCCACAACCGGTTGAGGCCGGGGCTCCGTTCGGCTCGAATGGCGCAGTCGGGAGACTCGCGCGGCGAGCGCGCCGATCGAGCGGGCGACCCGGGACCGGGTCGGATACGGCTCGAATCGCCACTCGGACCCGACCGTTAGCACCGTCGTACTGAATTTACGCTTGAAATCCGAGATGCCGCCGAGTGGATCGTTCGGGTCGTTGGCCCGGCCGGCCGTCACGCCGCCAAAGTCGTACCAACTGGCTCCGGTGTCCTTGGCCCAGATGATCAGGTCCCACATTAAGCCGTAAAGGAGTGGGACCTTGATCTCGGAGAGTCGAGTTGACGCTCCGGCCTCATAAACCACGTGATCGCCGTGATGACAGCCCCAGGCGAAGGCTAGCAAAGACTCTGGGCCCGAAGAGTCGGAACGGAACAAGCCGACCATCCGAGAGAGCGTCGGCTCCGCGCGGGACAATTCGATTCGGCCGGCCCAATCGTCGGGCTTCACATGGCCACCGGTGCGAGCCATGGTTTCGGCGAGGAGCGAGGCCAGTCGCGGTGCGAGGGTCGTGTCCTCGATCGGGCGGACACTCACGGCCTGATTGGCGAGCGTTTTGATGCTGCGTCGAGCGTTCGGCTTGAACGATGCGAGAATGTCATTTCGATCCGGGGTCACGTCAACGCCGATCGTCTCGACATACGAACGCGGCTCGACCGACCGGAACCCGAGCGTGGCCAACGTCGAATCGAGGCCCGCTCGCAGCGCGGCGTCCCGAGTAAAGAGTTCGACGTTCACACTGAGAGCGCGCGATTGCCGACTCAGTTTCTGAAGCCCTTGAAACAAAGTGGTTCGATCGATGGGGTCGTTGAGTCCAGCCCCGCAATGTCGCACGCGCAGTAGTTTGTGACCCGGGAGGGCCCGACTGGCAGCCACTTCGACCGCGAGCCCGGCCCGACATCGACCTGACCCATCGCGAACCACGATGAAGCGGGGGTCGACACCGGTCATCGATCGCGCGACCGCCAAGCGGTGCGAGAATGGCATTCGTATGCCGGCCTCGTCCAACTCGCACTCGGCGAGCCGCCAGGCGTCGTTCGACCGGGTGTAAACTTCAAAGGAGCGACCCGCCACGGTTGCTCCCAAAATTCTCGGTGTTTCGGTTGGGCCGACGGCAGGCGTGTGAGCGACGAACTCACGTGCTCCGGCCTCCAAGCTTGGAGTGATCATTTTCGCCTTTATGCCATTGCCGACGCAGTTGGAGAATTGGACGAGAACGCGGAAATCGGACGGTGGCCCAACGATTTTTCTCCACCCCAAACCAATCGAAAATCTCGGGCCTCGTCGACACTTCCCGTCCAACCCGACTCGGCGGCTTTGGCCAAGTTGTACATCTCGCGGGCCGTCACATAGTGGAAGTGGAACATCGGGTCGTTCGTCGCGCGCCGAGCCAGCATCTCGTGGAATCGCACCATCGGCTCGCCGAGCAGGACGGGCATGTTGAACTCGTTCGCTCCGTGCGTGTGGAGTTTCACGAAGAACCAGTCCGGTCGGGCGGGCACTTGTACGCGGGCTCGAAGCCACAGGTCGAGTCGGGCTTCGCTTGGTGCTTGCGACCCTTGCAAACAACTGTTCTCAAACCGCGGCAACAAACCAAATTTCCGGTTCCGCCAGTTGAGCAACAACGGGCCCTGAATCAGCATGAGGCCTCGGCCTGGAATCGGCCCCCGGCCGACGTCAATTCCCGTGTTGTGCGAACGACATCGGCCCGGCCGGCCTTCCGCGTAATAGATGCTGTTGATTTTCCGAGTTTGGGTCTGGCTCGGAACGGAGGGCAGCGTGAAGTCCGCGTAGCACCCGGTCTCCCGGAGCACGTCGAGTTCGTTGTTCACCCCGCACCAGCGGCCATCCGGGCGGGAATTGTCGAGCGCCCAGTTTCCGTGAATGAAGCCGTACTCGATCCGCCCCGTCTTGGGGTCGCGCGCCAGTTGTCCGTGACGCTCGGCCAGGAGCCGGGCGAAGCGAGTCAGTTTTTCGCGCAACCCGTCCGCCGTGTCCCGATCGTGGTGCAAATGTATTTCAACTTCGCCGAACCCGGCCCGACACAGGTCGGTGAGGGCCTCGAGGTATTCGGGCTCGTACTCCTCTTCGGGATAGAAGAACGTGTGTCGGGGCGGTCGTCCATCGCTGTCCCGAAACCGGTCGAAGAGTCGCGGATAGTCGTTCGACCAGCGCTCGACGCGTTGGCGCGCGATGGCGGGGACCGCGCCGCCAAGCTTGGGCTCGTAATGGTCGCCAATGCAAAGGAGGACGTGAACGGGCGTGCCCCGCTCGGGTGGGCGACGCCGACCGCTCTGAAGCAAGTAGGGCAAGAGCCAGCGATCGAGGCCGCGAGCCCGGAGTCGCCAATAGCCCACCCCGAGGCCGGCTCCACCGAGGGCGAGCGGCAAAACAAACGGATTCAAGAACCAGTTTCCGTGAGTGGTGGAAGGGAGCCGAGGACTAAGAACGGGTCTCGGCGAGGCGTGAAGTTCGCTTCCAGGTGACGGCCTGCGTCCCCCGAGCCCATCGTCCAAAGCCGACCAGAAGCGCCCAGTTCATGCTCGTGAACATGGTGGTCAATCGTAGCACGCGAACGCCCGTCTGCTGACTCGGCAGGAACGCGGCGACGAGGGCCGTCGTGTAGAACGCGAGTTGGGCCAGGAGCACGCCCGCGTAAAACAGACTGTCGGCCAGGGCCACGTTGGCGGCGAAGGCACCGAGGAGTGCGAACGGCCCGCACCAACGCAGCACCTTGTGCGACCAGAACGCGAACGAAACCCAGCCGCGCGCGGGGTTGAGCAGGCCGGCCAGTAGACCCAGGCTACCAAAGCCGCCGGCACCAATCCGCGAACGTCGTTGGAACTCGGCGCGAACGCTCGCGGCGGTCTCCTCGTGTGCCACGGCGGCCGGATCGAAGACAATCGCCTTGCCCGATTTCAAGCGAGCACGAAGCGGAATCAACATGTCGTCGAGGATCGCGTCGGGCGGGAGCGGGTCGATCAGTTCGCGGCGAATCGCGTAGATGCCGCCGTTCGCACCGAGCAACGCCCCCAGGCGACCTTCCTGTCGTTTCAAGAACGTCTCGTACTTCCAGTAGAGCCCATCGACATTGCGGCCCGTCTTCGGGTCGGTCAGCACGAGCCGACCACACACGGCACCGATTCGGTTGTCGCTGAACCATCGCACCAGGCGTCGGGCGGCGTCCGCGTCCGTGTGCGTGTTCGCGTCGGAGAACATGACGATCGAACCCGTCAATTCCCCGACCGCCTCATTCAGGACGGTCGCCTTGCCGCGCCGTTCCGGGTATTCGAATACTCGGACGCCGCGATCCGTGTAGCGGCGAGCGATGGCGGCCGTCCGGTCGGCGCAGCCGTCCGTGGCGACCACGATTTCCAGGCGTGCGCTCGGGTAGTCCATCGCCAGGGCGTTCTCGATTCGACCTTCAATGACCGACTCTTCGTTGTAGGCCGCAATCAGAAGCGAGAGTCGTGGCAAGTCCGAGTCGCGTGGATCGGGCCCTGGTCGATAGCGACCGAACAACCGTGACGCGATGAAGACGACCACCGGATAGCCGACGTAGGCGTACGCCACCACGGCAAGTGCGGTCCACAAGAGGGCGGCGAGAATCAGCGACGATGGAGGCACTGGGGACACCTCGAAATGGGACGAACAATCTAGGCGGGAGGAAGAACGACCGAATCGGGCTGGCGTGTCCGAACGACTTTGGCGGGAATACCAACGACCGTCGTGTGGGCTTCGACATCGCGAACAACAACCGCGTTCGCTCCAATTCGAGCGCCATCGCCGATCGTGACCGAGCCGAGAATCTTGGCGCCCGCGCCGACGAAGATGTCGCTGCCAAGGCAGGGCATTTGCCGGCGCTCCGCGCCGATTGTCACTTGATGTTCGAGGAAGACGTTTGAACCGCCGCGCACCGAGCCGTTAATCACGACACCGGTCGAATGAATTAGCACGAACCCAGGACCAAACTCGGCCCCCCGACCGATGATGCAGTTGCACAAGACGGTATTGAGTTTGTTGAACACCATCGCCAGGGGCCACAGTCGCCAGCGATGGCTGTACTGCATGAGCCGGTAGTACAACATCGCCCAGGTGCCATCGGTGAGCAGGACCTTGAGGATGGCCGCCCCGCGCTCCGATTCGTAACACCATTGGGCTTTGCGGCGCAGGTCGGTGAGAATCGTGCGGAGCAAGGTCACGGTCGGGCCGCCGCCAGGTGCGCCTCGACGTCCCGAAGTCGGCTCGCCCAACTGTGGTTCCGCATCGATTCGCTTCGCTCGGCGCTCGGGCCGGAGTCGCGGAGCGCCGCTTCAATCTCGTCCGCGAACGCGTCGGGCGTCGACCCGATTCGGCAGGCACCGAGGACTTCGACTTCCGGGATCGGCGTCGAGATGACCGGCAAGCCAGCCGCCAGATACTCGCGAGCCTTCAGGGGATTGGCGTTGAGCGTCACTTCCGAAACGGGGAACGGAATCAACGCGACGTCGAAACCTTTGCAATAAGCCGGCAAGGTCGAATAGGGCTTGCGCCCGAGTATGTGAACGTTCGGCCGACGCGCCAAGTTCGACAGGTCCATCGCCACTTTGCCAAGGAGTACGAGCGACCCATTCGGGAAGCGGTCGGCGACACGCTCCAACAACGGCACATCGACCCAGTCTTCGCTAATCAGGCCGAAGTAGCCGATGATCGGCCTCGGCAGTCGGGCAATTTCGTCGGGGACGACAGTCGTCGGGTCGAGTGCTTTGCGAAAGTGATCGAAGTCCACGCCGTGACGAACTAGCGCCGTCCGTGGGTTGTGCGGGGCCTTCGATTGGTAGAGCCGTTCCGAGGAAACCACGACGGCATCGGCCCGGTCCAACAAGCGAGCTTCGAGGTCGATCAGGGCCTGAGCCGGTACGCCACGCAGGGCCGTGTACTCGTCCACGCAATAGTAAATGAGCGACGACTCGCCGAGCGTGCCCGCCACAATCCCGGCCGCCGGGTTGAACGTCCAATTCATCGGCTTACGGAAGCCGAGCTTTCGCATGGCCCAGCGAACCTGGCCACGCAGCAACTGCGTGTTGAGCTTGCGGACGGCACCGATTCCGTACGCGGGAAT
>JANLUE010000027.1:0-1229 GCA_031363325.1 Gemmataceae bacterium | reverse complement strand
CCTTGAGGCCGCACATTCGGGCGGGGGCCAGTTTCGGCGGAGCATCTAGCTTGCGGGGATCGAGAACAAAGGCCGCCGTGTCCTTCAACTCCGGCGGCCCGATCAAGCAACCGTCGAGTTCGAGTTGCCGCCAGGCGGCGAGGACCGCGTAGGCGCGCGACAGGCCGACGCCCGCGCCGATTTGAAACGTGTACCACGGCGGAGCCGGCCAGTTCACGCGATTGTCGACGAACGTCATCCGGCAGACCCATTCGAACGCGAGCGTGCCTTTTTCGAGCGGCGGTCGCGCATCAATGTTGAGCGACTTCAACCCGGACCGAATGAGCAGGCATTCTTCGATGTAGGCCGCGTCGGACTGGGAGAAGGTCTGGACGTTGAGGTCGGCGCGTTCGGCATCGGTGAGCCGGGCGACGTTCGCGAGCTCTTTTCGATCGGCCTCAGGCCAGATCGGCCGGGCCGCGACGCCTTCGAGGCCGTCGAGCCGTTGCAGGACGCCCACGACCGATTCGTAATCCGGCTTGGTTTCGAGTGGCGCGAGAACCGCCGCCTCGCCGATGCGGTCGGACCCGGCGTCCCCCTTGGCGGGGCCGGTCTTCTTGCTTCCGCCACACCCGGCGAGGAGCCCGAGGGCCACAACCCAGAACGGAAGTCGAACGGTGCGGTTCATCGAGCGGTCTCGCCAGCCGATAGGGCTTGCCGGATTCGGGTGCAAATCGCGATCAGTTTGGGCAATTCGTCCAGGGGAATCATATTCGGCCCGTCGCTGGGCGAAGTGTCCGGCGTCGGGTGCGTTTCGACGAATACGCCATCGCACCCGGCCGCGACGGCCGCCCGAGCGAGAAACGGCACCATGCGTCGATCGCCGCCGGTTCGGTCCCCCTGGCTACCGGGGGTTTGCACGCTGTGCGTGGCGTCGAACACGACGGGCCGGCCCAGGTCGCGCATCCACGGAATAGCCCGCAGATCGTTGACCAGGTTGCCGTACCCGAACGTCGTGCCGCGTTCGGTCAGAATCAGGTTCGGATTGCCGGCCTCATCCATTTTGGCGACGACGTTCTTCATGTCCCAGGGGGCCAGGAACTGCCCCTTCTTGACGTTCAGGGCTTTCCCGGGCGCCGCGGCCGCGAGCAGCAAGTCCGTTTGCCGGGCCAGAAACGCCGGCACCTGGATCAAGTCGACGACTTGCCCGAAGGCGGCGACCTGGGCCGTCTCGTTGACGTCGGTCGTGA
>JANLUE010001350.1:0-1604 GCA_031363325.1 Gemmataceae bacterium | reverse complement strand
GCCAGGAGCGCGGCGATCGGCTGCGGCCGATAGATGTTCGTGTCGCGCGGCTCGAAGCTATACGCGTCGAATTCGAAGTATCGGCTCAGGTTGCGATCGCGCAGTTCTTCGATCCTGATCTTCGGCGGCAGCGTGCGGGCGATCTCCGGGTGGGCGGCTTGCAGCAGCACCGGGGCCGGCCCGCCGCCGAATCCCAACGCCCCGGCCGACATCGAAAGGAGTAGGCTCGCCGCCTCGATCTTCGGAATCGCGTCGGTCACGCGCTTGGCCGTCGCATCGAGCGGTGTGAATTCGACCTTGATCTTGCGCGGCTCCTTGAAGCCCGGCTTCTCCTTGGCCGGATCGGCGACATCGTTGCGGTATTTCAGAAACAGTTCGATTCGTTCCTTGGTGGTCGGTTCGCCCTTTACCTGGTCGAGGAACTTGTCGGCGGAGACTTCGATGGCGTCGAACGAATGTTCGGAGCACTGGTCCTTGTAGAAGTCGAAGAACTCACCCGGGGTGAGGCCGCCGATCAAACCAGAGGCCGTGAGCCGGGGCTTCAGGTCGGTCTCGTTGCGCAGGAAGCTGAACCGGCCGGCATCGCCCTTGAGGGCCAAGAGGACGGTCCGGGCGCGGAATTCGTTGCCGATCGCCTTGTAGATCCAGTTGAAGTCGAATTCGCCATATCGTCCGCTCTTGTGGATGATCGCGCCGATTTGCGTATGGTCTTTCTGGCGAAGCTTGCCGCCCGTTTCCCGACCGATCAACTCGAGGACGGCTTCTTCGGAGTAGCGAATCCCAAGTTGGTCGGCCTTCATCAACAAGAGGTCGAAGTTCAAAAGATCCTGGCTCTTTTCGAGGCCGATGTCGGCGAGGATCATGTTCGGCACGAACTGGCTGAACTGGTCGTGCTGGGCGATCGAACGCATTTCTTCGAGGGCCTTGCGATCGTCCGAGTCCGGCTTGGCCAGGGAAATCAGGCTGGAGGCGCGTTGCATCTCGGGCCCCTGCATAAACGCCATGTACTGTTGGCCCGTGCCCGTCCGGGCATCGGCGAACTTGGTGAGCAAGCTCGCCGTGTCGGCCTTGAGTCGATCGCCTTTGGCCGTCTGTCGAAGCTCTTCGACCCAGTTCGAATAAGCCTGGTTCGTGGCCATGTTCATGAACTCGGCCGAGACGAGTCGCTGCCGCCGAATCTCTTGAAGGTCGGTCTCGTAAACCTTCTTTCCGTAGGCTTCGGCATAGACGTCGCCGCGCTTTTTGGAGTTGAAGATGCCCGAGATCTGATCGACGAAGTCGTTCTTGGATCCGACGGCCCCGGAGGAGAGGACGAAGGTCAACATCACGACAATCCCGAGAACGGCCATGACGGCCTTCCCGAATTTGCTGCGGAGGCTGAACGCTTCGAAGGGGTTGAAAGCCATTGCCGATCCTCGGTTTACGACGGCCGTCCTGGGCGGTCCGGTGGCCCCCGGCCTTGACTCCCCGCGCCGGGGTGTACTATTGGGATGGGGATAGCGGGCCGCTCGGATGGAACATTCTATCGTCGGACGGTGGACGGACAACGTGGGTTTGGCTCCCTCGGGTTCCCGATTGGCGAGCCGGGGGGCGTTAGCCCTCCG
>JANLUE010001494.1:0-2852 GCA_031363325.1 Gemmataceae bacterium | reverse complement strand
CGACGGGCTTGCTCGTCGCGTCGATCGTGCGAACCGGGTGCTCCTCCATTTTCTGGTGTCGAGTGACCAGCGCGCCGGTATCGCGAAATCGGGTCACGACATCGCGCTCGGTCGATTTGAAGTCCTCGATCGGAACCTCTTCACGCTTCTCTTCCGAGCGCTTGTCGAACTCGGTGCCCGCACCGTACCAAGCGAAATAAATCGCGACACCGATGACAATCGCCAGGATCGAAAAAACGACGATCAGATAGATGTTCCAAATGCGCATGATGGGTCTCGAAGGGGGATTGAGGGAGAATACCCCGACCGCCCCGCTCGGCCAGTGGAGCGTGTCCTTTCGCCAGCGAACTCGGCCAACGGAGGGACAAGTGCATCTTGGATTTATATTCGTGAATTGGTGTTCTTCGTGGTGGATCGTTGGCGCGAATGGACGCGCTTGGCTCCGTTCAGTTTCCGCCGCGCGGCTAACATGACAACATGACACTCACCGACGAACTGAG
The DNA here is from genome assembly GCA_031363325.1 of Gemmataceae bacterium. Classification (GTDB taxonomy): domain Bacteria; phylum Planctomycetota; class Planctomycetia; order Gemmatales; family Gemmataceae; genus SIAJ01. The sequence goes on along the minus strand of JANLUE010001494.1, from coordinate 2,352 downwards.
TCTTTTCGACCCGACCAGGCCGCTCGCCACGGCCCGGACCATTCCGAATTCCTGGTACACGTCGCCTGTTGTCGCCCAGGCCGAACGCGCGAGCGTGTTCGGCGAATCCTGGCAGATGGTCGGTCGGGCCGAACAGGTCGCGGTTCCGGGTTCGTTCCTGACGGCCAACATCGCGGGCGAGCCGGTCCTGATTGTCCGCGGCGACGATGGCACCTTACGCGGGTTCTTCAACGTCTGTCGCCATCGAGCCGCGCCGCTCTTGACCGAACCGTGTGGCACGGCCACGAAGCTCCGCTGCCGATACCACGGCTGGACCTACGACCTCGCGGGTCGACTCAAGGGCACGCCGGAGTTCGATGGCGTCGGCGAGTTTCGCAAGGAAGACAACGGGCTCGTGCCGTTAACCGTCGCGATCTGGGGGCCGTTCGTTTGGGCTCATTGCGGCACGCCGACCGAATCGATCGAACAGTTCCTCGAACCGATGCCCGCCTGGTCGATTGGGAAACTCGAAGGACTCGCGTTCGCGCGTCGCGTTGAGTACGAACTCGCGTGCAACTGGAAGGTGTACGTCGATAACTACCTGGACGGCGGCTACCACGTGAACACGGTCCACCCGGCCTTGGCCGGCGTGCTCGACTACGCGGAGTATCGAACCACGCTGCACGCGAACGCCAGCGTCCAGACGAGTCCGCTCAAGTCGGGCGACCCGAACGACCCGGCCACCCGCACGCGAACCGGCACCGAGGCCGCCTATTGGTGGGTGTTCCCAAACTTCATGTTGAACCACTACGCTGGCGTGATGGACACGAACCTCGTGTTGCCGCTCGCCCCGGACCGGTGCCGCGTGATCTTCGACTACTACTTCGCCGACGGTACCCCGCGGGACTTCATCGACCAGAGCGTGGCCGTCGCCCATCAGGTGCAAATCGAAGACGTGCAAGTCAGCGAGGAAGTGCAACGCGGCCTGAACAGTCGGTCGTACACGGTGGGCCGATTCAGCGTGAAGCGCGAGGCCGGGGGGCATCACTTTCAGCGACTGCTGGCGAGTCAATTGGCGGCCGCGAAAATAAGGTGACGGGCGATTCTCCTGAGCCCGCTGGTTCGATGTCAAACGTCCGAGTTCCCGAGGCCGGCCAATTCGCCGCTCGACGGGCACTCTTCGATGGTGACATACGCGGTGTGTTCAATCCCGACCTGTTTGAGAACGATCTCGACGGTCTCTCGATCAAGTGCCTCGGTCAGGACGACAAAGTCGATCTCATCCGCATCGACGCTGCTGGACCACGGGAGGTAATCGTAATCCGAAGTGCGACAATTCCCAAAGCGAATGTCGGTCCATCCCTGGGCCGCGAACAGGGTGCGGGCATTCTCCTGCCACTCGCGGTCCTTGGTGAAGCCACACCAATAGCTCGCTCTGACGCGCCACTTCGTCATTGGTCGCTCCGAGTTGAGGGGCCGGCCTCGCTCGACTTCGGTTGATTGTAGGTCGTCGGCTCGAAGGCGCTTAGGTCGGCCGATCACCGTGAGGGGAAATGATTGCCCGCTACCTTGGCAAGCCGATCCCCGTCGCGCGTCGGCGCTCGTATTCGTGCCTATAATTCCCGCTTCAATTTCACCGGGAACCGGGCATGGACGAGGTTCTGGCGTTTGGGCTCTTCGGGTTCGTCTCGCTGTTCGCCGTCGTCGAGCCGCTCGGGCTGATGCCGATCTACATCGGCATGACGGCCCGACTCGCGCCGGCGGCGCAGCGCTCGGTCGCGCGCCGGGCCTGCTTCGTCGCGATCGTGACGCTGTTCGCGTTCGCGTTGACGGGTCAGTTGATCTTTCGATTCTTCGGCATCTCGGTGGGAAGTTTGAAGGTCGTCGGGGGAATTCTGTTCTTCCTGATCGGCTTCGAGATGCTCCAGGCGAAGCACTCGCGGACCGCCATCGACCCCGAGTCGACGCCCTCGCCCGACGCGGACCCGAACGATGTCGCGATGACCCCGCTCGGCATCCCGATGATCGCCGGCCCCGGCGCGATCGCGAACGTGATCGTCCTCTGGGGTGCGGCCGACTCGTTCGCCAAGAAAGTGACCTTGCTGTCCGCGGTCGCACTCGTGATCCTGGTGACATTGTTCTTGCTCCTCGGTGCGCGCCGCGTGGCGAAGTTCCTGGGCGAATCGGGGAACAAAGTGTTATTGCGCCTGATGGGCCTGATCACCATGGTGATCGCCGTCGAATTCTTCTTCTCAGGCCTGACGCCGATCGTGCGCAACATGATGAAGCCGGAGTGATGGATCAAGAAACACCTACGTTCCTCGCCCGTTCGCTGCGGCGTCCGACCGGCTTCAAGGTCGTCTCGTTCGTTCG